>DMCI01000089.1 GCA_003445835.1 Clostridiales bacterium | reverse complement strand
ATGGAACCTGACGGCACAAACGACGAGTATCTTGAAAAGTACACTTTCAAAAACGGCAAAGACCGCGACGGCGTTCTCGGCGAAGTCTCTTTGAGCGCTTGGTGCTACGTGGACGACGTCTTCCGCATCAAGGATCAAAACAAACTCAAAGTCCTTTATGAAATGCCCGATACCTTTGCGGAAAACGACGAGTTTAAGACCATTTCCGTTCGCTTTGAAAACAACTTTTCCGAAGTTGCTTTGGAAGAGGGTGACGGTAAAGATTACAAGATCACCTATCTTGACGAGGCGAACAACGAGAACGTGACTTCCTTTAAAACCAGCGGACGTTACCGCGTCAAGATCACTTTCTTAAAGGATATCATCGCTTATCGTTTGGAAGATTATTCGGGTGAGTATACGGCGGGCAACGATTACTACGTGGCAAACGGCGATACCCTCGTTTACGGCTTTGAGATCTTTGAACAGCGTTTGATGAAGGTCACCTTTACTACGTCCGAATCTTTGTACTACGACGCAAAGGTAAAGGCGTATCAAGCCAATTTCGCGGTTTCGGACGCTTGGACGGATTGCGCCGTTACTTTGACTTACGATACCCATTATCGCGTGCGTTATTACCAAAAATCCGGGACGGTGTATTCTTTGATCGACGCCGCGCCTTCCGATCCCGGTGATTACGCCGTCGAGGTCATCTTCCTCAAAGATCTTTTGGACTATACCTACGGCGGTAAGACCATCTTAAAAGACAATTTCTATTCTCTTACGGAAAGCGTTTCGGGTGAAAAGGTCGCAATGCCGCATCTTGAGTTCACCATTTCCAAAGCAGTCCTCACGGTCGGCGGCGTCAGTGCGAAGAACAAGTCGTTTGACGGCAAAAATACCGTTGCCTTTAACGAAGCGAGAAAGACCGTTTCGGTCAAGACCGTGGACGGCGTTCCTTGCGGTGCCAACGTACATAACGTCAAGGCTTCCGATCTTACGGGCACCCTTGCGGGTGAGTTTGCGTCCGTGTTCCCGGCGGAAGATATCGCTGTCAATTTGACGACAAACGGCAAATACGCCCTCCCGCAAGCTTATGCGGCGTACTACGATCTGGAGTACCCGACCTTTAGCGCAAGCATTACCAAAGCCACAATCAACGTGTTGCTCCGCGACGGAGAATCTGCGCACGAGGGGTCCACGATCCTCGTCACTCGTGAATACAATCCTTACTCGATCGAAAGCACCATCGCTTTCCGCCTTTCTTACGACGAAGCTTTGATCGACGAGCTTTTCCCGACGTTGGATAAAACGGCGCTTACCGTCGGTGCTTTGTCTTATGAAAAGGGCGCGTACGGCGGTGGTACGGTCGGCGATTATCCCATCGTTCTTTCAACCTTGTCGCTTAATGACGAAGCGACCGGCGCGGTCTATTCCGCGCATCCCATTTCAGATCTTTTTGCTCTTGCGTTGGAAAAGGATTGCTACTACCGCATCGTTGCCCGTCCGATCACCGTTTCGGTCGAAGCGGGGCAAGTGAAGACCTACGGTGACGACGATCCCGTCGAATTTGCGGTCGCGGTGACAAACGGTCACTTGATCTACGGCGATACGATCTCGTATCAAGCGACGCGCGCCTCGGGGGAGAACGCAGGCAGATATTTGATCTCCTTGTCCAACGTAAAAGTTTTGGATAAAAAGGGCGAGGACGTCAGCTCCAATTACGATATCACCAAGGTCGCGGAGTATTTCCGCATCAACAAGCGTGAACTTAGGATTTCCCCCAAGAATCAGGAAGCCACTTATCAACAAGGCTTCTCTCACGAAAACAACGCTTACGTTTTGGATATGACGCTCAAGAATTCCAACGGCGTGTACGGCGTGGACGTGACCGAGCGCTTCCTCACCAATCCTCCCGTCGGCGGCGATAGGCTTAGCGGCAAACTCGCTTATTCCACAACGTCGGAAGCGGATAGCCCCGTTAAGTTCCGTATCGGACAGGGCACGATGGTAAACGTCGTCAACGCAATGGGAAAGAACGTGACTTCCAACTATGTTTTGACCTTTGACGAAACGCCCAAGTATTATACCGTCACGCGAGTGAATATCGTCGTAAAGATGGACGAGAGCGTCACGTTGCAAAAATACTACGGGGACAAAGACCCCGTGATCACCTTTACGATGGACAAGGCGGAGTCCAATAAGCTGGGCAATTTGACTTTATTGCCCTCCAGTTCCGTCGGTCGCGTGCAGGGTGAGACCGTCGGTGATTACCGTTTGTATCCCGACAACACAGCCCGTTCCTTCGTCGTGTACGACGACGGCGTCGACGTAACGGAATTCTTTACTTTCTCTGTCAGGCAAAAGGTGAACGGTACCTGGCGCGTGCTTTCGGGTGAAACGACCTTTAAGATCGTTCCGCGTCCCGTGATCGTGACAGTGGAAGACGCTTCTTACGAAAACACGGGTCGTGTGGTCACCCCCGTCCTTAAGTATTTGAATGAAAACAACGGCAGCAGGCTTTCCGCAACCCTTCGTGAGGATCTGGAAAGCAGGTTTACCGTCGCCGTTCCCGAAGTTGAGTTCCACGACGGGGAAAACCTCGTCACGCCCACCGTTACGGGGACGGATCCCAATTACGTGATCACGACGCAGGCGGGCAAGATCAACATCGTTTATTTGCAAAATATGCTTACGGTGACGCCGATTGAGAAGGAAGACGAAGTCTATAAAGGACGCAAATTCGTGCTTTCGGGCATTATGCTTTACAAGACGATGCGTTTCTACAGGGTGGAGAGTGCAAACGGAGAGCAACCTACGCACGAACTGGATATCACCCTCCCCATCGACAACGAAGTTGCGGGCGACGGCCTCGTCGTCGTGGCGTTCCGTCAAGACGGCACGAACAAGGCTCTTTCCTTTGTGCAATCGGGTATGAACGTGATCTATACCGACGACGGCGCCTATTACGTGGCGATCGCCGAAGTGCAGGAATGGTTCTACATCATTTGGGGCGTGGTGATCATCCTTGTTCTCGTCGGATTGTACTTCCTCGTTCGTTTGATCGTCCTCGCAGCTAAGAAGAACGCAAAAAAGAAAGCTGCAATTGCCGAAAAAGAAAACGAGGAGAAACTGCAAAAGAAGAGGGAAGCTGCCGCCGAAAAGAGGGCAAAGGGCTCGTCCAAGAAGCACAAGGAAGAACCCGTTCCCGTAGTTGCGGTACCCGTCGCTGACGATAGTGATTCGATGTTCAGTGATACCGCAGTGACCGCGCCTGCGCCCAAGCCCGCGGCAGAGCCCGATCTCAGCATTCCCGAAGGGAATTCGGATGATCTCTTTACCGACGTTGCGCCTATGGAGGACGCCGTTCCCGCGGTAAAACCCGTTCAGCCGACGGAGACGACTGCCGATACTTCCGATCTCTTGTCGGATAGCGCTATTACGGATGCGTCCGATGTGGATATGATGGACGTTGCGGCAATGGATATTCCCGAGCCTACTGCTCCCGCGCCGATAGAGATCGAAGAACCTAAGGACAAAAAGAAGGATAAAAAGGACAAAAAAGACAAAAAGTCCAAAGAGGATAAGAAGGGCAAAGAGGAAAACAAGCCCAAGGGCTTTATGCCCACGGCGTTTAAGCCCAAGGGAGACAAGACCGCTGCGTATCACCCCACACGCTCCTTTAAGGAAGATTTGTTTAACGAGGATCAGAATGTGGATGACGGTAGCAGTTTGCTCTCCGACAGCGCCATTTCGGATAGCGCCATTACGGCGCCTTCCAAACCCGCTTCGCACGATGACGGCGATGAACTTATCATAGCGCGTAGCAGCGGCTTCTCCTTGGAGGAGGACGAGACGGAAAAGAAAAACGAAGACGAAGAATAACAGGGCAAACAAAAAAGTCCGTCACACAAATGTGCGACGGACTTTTTTTATTCCGTAAAAATTATTTTTCCACGCGGATCACATTGGAAACTTCACTGATCGAAGAGGATTGCTTCAACGCTTCGAGAGCCTTTTTGAATGTCAATTCCGTCGTCTTTTGCGTGATCAAAACGATGGTAGCTTGTCCGTGCGAACCTGCTTTTTGCACCATAGAATCAATGCTGATGCCCGCTTTGCCGAGAATGCCGGTGATCTCGGACAAAACTCCGGTCTTGTCTTTTGCGACGAGACGGATGAAATATTCGCTTTCAAAATCGTTGTTGAAGTCGTTGGCTTCCTCTTCCAAAATGAAGGGGTAACGCTTGTGCGTGTCGTGTGTGGCGGCGTATACGATATCCGAAACGATGGCGCTGCCGGTGGGGAGGTCGCCCGCACCCTTGCCGTAGAACATCAATTCGCCGACGTTGTCGCCTACGACGTAAATGCCGTTAAAGGCGCCCGAAACTTTGGCAAGCGGATGATCGTCGGGGATAAAGGCCGGATAGACGTGCGCTTCGATCTTGCCGTTTACGTTTTTGCTGATGGCGAGAAGTTTGACGGTCAAACCGAATTCCTTACCGAACTTGATGTCTTCCTGGGTGATGTTGCTGATCCCTTCGCGGTAAATGGCGGTGTAGGGGACGCGCTTGCGGAAGGAAAGGGAAGAGAGGATGGAAAGCTTGTACGTGCTGTCAAAACCGTCCACGTCCGCCGAGGGGTTTGCTTCCGCATAGCCCAAGCGTTGCGCTTCTTTCAGCGTCTCGTTGTAGTCGCTGCCTTTCTCGCTCATGTTGGACAAAATGTAGTTGGTGGTGCCGTTTACGATGCCCTTGATTTCAAGGATATCGTTGCCTTGGCAACTTTCGTGCAGGGCGCGGATGATGGGCACGCCACCGCCGCAGGATGCTTCAAAGTAGATGCCTGCGCCCGTTTCTTTTGCAGCGGCTTCCAACTCGGGCCAATGCTTGGAAAACAGCTCCTTGTTGGAAGTTACGATGCTCTTGCCTGCTTTTAAGCAAGCTATCAAAAAGGTTCTTGCCGGTTCGATGCCGCCGAAGAATTCCGCCACGACGGAGATCTCCTTGTCGTTGACGACGTTTGCGATATCGCAGGAAACGATGCTGAGGTCAATGCCGAGGGCTTCCGCCTTGGAAAGATCCTTTTCAAGGACTTGTCTTATTTCCAACTCAACGCCGTAATCGCGTTTGATATTTTCAGCTTTACTCTTTAAGATGCGATAGGTGCCGCTTCCGACGACGCCAAGCCCAAGCAGGGCGATACCTACTTTTTTCATAGTGTCCTCCTATTTGTTAAGTTCGTAAATGATTTGCAAGCCCTTCAAGGTCAGGGCACGATCGTAGTGATCGATAAAATCGTTGGTTTCGGATAAAATAACGCTTGTCAAACCGCCCGTAGCGACCACTTGCGCGTCTTCGCCGACTTCCTTTTTGATTTCCTTCACGATGTTTTCCACCAAGCCGCGGTAGCCGTAAATGATGCCGGATTGCATATTAGTGATGGTGTTGGTACCGATGGGGGAAGAGGGAAGCGAAAGTTCCACAAGAGGAAGCTGAGAAGCGTGCGAAACGAGGGCGTCCAAACTGGTTTTCATGCCGGGAGCAATGGCGCCGCCAAGCAGGACGCCGTCACGTGAAATGACATTGAAAGTCGTTGCCGTGCCCATATCCACCACGATGGCGGGGGCGCCGTAAAGATGGAAAGCCGCCGTGGAAGAAGCGATCCTATCCGCGCCGAGCGTCTTGGGGACGGCGTACCCGATCTTAAGCCCGGTTTTGACCGAAGCGTCGATCATAATGGGTTTAACATTCATATAGTAAGTGCAGGCGTGTTCGATCGTGTAATTTAACGTCGGGACGACGGAACTGATGATGATGCCGTCCACGTCGGAAAAGGTGTAGCCGTGCGCGGTAAAAATATCGCGGAAAGCGATGCCGAATTCATCCGCAGTACGGGCGATCGTGGCGGAGATCCTCCAGCTGGAGCGCATCTCCTTGCCGTCGAACAGCGCGAGTTTGATATTGGTATTTCCTACGTCCATTGCAAGTAACATATATTGATTATATCAATATTTCGCGCTTATTTCAAGTGTTTTGACATAGATGTCAAAAGAGGGGCGAGGTAAGGATGCTTTTCAAACGAAATTTATCGACAAAATGCAGTAAACGACCATCCAAAAGTAGACGGTAACGATCGTGGTCGGAAGTCGCCATATTCCCGCGGCGCCGCTTTTTGTCAAAAAGAGGACGTTGGCGACCACCGATAAGACCATTGTCGCTGTAGCAAGAAAAAACGACGTGATCTCGTAAGTGAACTTGAAAAAGAACAGGAGAGTCACCGTTTGGGCGAATCCTTCGCCCGCAGTCAGCAAAAGTCCTTTGGGTAGGTCGGTCAATCTCTCCACGTATAAGGCGAGGGACGCCGCCGCGGAAAGGTATGCGATCTCCATGCAAAAGGCGTATAAGAAAAAGGAGCGGGGCGCAAAATAAGGCAAAACGAGAGATCGCAGCCAGGTATGGTTTTCCTTGATCAGCAAACAGGATATCGTTGCGACGATAAGCTCGATAAAAAGCCCGATCGCAAATACTATGGAACGCTTGTACCAACGCATAGTGATATGTATGACGTCGCTTGACGGAAATATGAATTTGCGGGATATACGGGATTTTTGCGGTGAAAAAATCTTGGCGTTACAGTCCTCCCTCTAGGGACTTCGTAGGGACTTTTGTTATGAGGATAACGCCGTGCGACGCAAAAAGTCTTTCTTTACAACGGACGATAAGTATTGTATAATATCAATATGGCAAACGTGTTGTTGTGTTCCGCATCGCCCAGACGTCGTTCTCTTTTGCATAAAGTGATCAAAGAATTTGACGTGACGGCGTCTTCCGCAGAGGAAAGATCCGATTATATCCGTCCGCATCTTCGTGTGATGGACCTTGCAAAAAAGAAAGGGGAGTCGGTCGGGGAGGAGGGTCGCCTCGTGATCGCGTCGGATACCATCGTTTACCGCAAAGGCAAATACTACGGCAAACCCAAGGATCGGGAGGACGCCTTTAGGATGCTTAAGGAACTTTCCGGGGTAAAACATTCCGTGTACACAGGTGTTTATCTCAAAAAAGGCGCAAATATACGGCTTTTTTACGATCGCGCCGACGTAGTCTTCAAAGCGCTGACCGATCGGGAGATCGAAAAGTATATCGAGGAATTTTCCCCCTTGGACAAGGCGGGCGCGTACGGCGTTCAAGACGGCGTCGTCGTAAAAAAATATGAAGGTAGCTTCGATACGATCATGGGGTTGCCGACGGAAAAACTTGAGCTTGTTCTCAAGGAAATGGGAGTATAAAATGCTTACAAATGAAATCGTGATCGATATGGGATACGCACAGACCGTCATTGCTTTGCGTGGCAAAGGCGTCGTTTTTAAGGAACCGACGGTCGTCGCTCTTTCCCGCCAAGGGAAAAAGGTCAAGTATTACGCTTCCGGCTTTGACGCAAAGCGTTATATGCGCAACAGAGATCGCGATCCGTTGGCTGTTTTGATCCATCCCGTCAAGGGCGGTTTGATCGAGGATTCCGACGCTACGATCTGGATGCTCAAGGATTTTTTACGCAAAGCGCTCCCCAAAAGAGGATTGTTTTCTCCTCGCCCCGAAGTCATCGCCACCATCGCTTGCGGTACTTCGGTCGTGGAGCGTAAAAACTATGAAAACGTGCTTGCGGAAGTGGGCTTAAAGAGTCCGATCTTGATGGAAACGCCCATCGCCGTAAGCTCGCAACTTTCCTGCGATTACAATCTGATAGCAACTTTCGGTGCTTCGGTCTCCGACGTAGCCATCGTCGGACCCAACGGCATCATTACCGGGTGTTCCGTCACGATGTGCGGCAACGCCGTTGATGAAAAGATCTGCTCTTATATTGCGGAAAACTACCGCCTCGGCATCTCGCAAGCCCGCGCGGAGGAGCTTCGCATCAAGATAGGCTCCTTCTATCAAGGGCAGATGATGAGCGCCGACGTTTCGGGTCGCAACCTCGTGGACGACAGCCCTGCGCAGGCGGAGATCACTTCCGGTGAGATCGCGCCGATGTTGATCTCGGTACTGACGTCCTTTGCGACGGTGGTGGAAAGCGTTTCGATGATGTGCCCGGAAAAATTTATCCTTGACGTTTACAACGCTGGCATCACTTTCTGTGGCGGTTTTGCCGTCACCGACGGAGTGGCGGATTTCCTCGGCGATCGCTTGAAGATGAAGGTCCTTGTGCCCAAGAATCCCGACGAGGCCGTCGCGCTCGGCGCGCTTGCCTTCTTTGACGATAGGGACAGAATGTACAAGATGCTTTGATCCCGCAGGGTTGCTTTTTATTGAAAAAACGCAAATAAATATATTTTATTTATATAGACTGCACAATTTTGTTTGACAGTCCCCCTTTTAAAATGATAACATAGTGCTTGAGCCGCATGACAAGGGTCCTAAGTGGCAGTATGCCCACCCCATTCAGCGAGACTGGTAAGAGGAGGTAAATTATGTACGCAATTATCGCAACTGGTGGCAAACAGTATAAGGTGGAGAACGGCATGAAGCTCGACGTTGAAAAACTCGAGGCAAACGTCGGTGACACCGTAAAGTTTGACGTGCTCATGCTCAGCGATGAAAGCGGTGTTTCCGCCGGCAACCCCACGGTGAAAGGCGCTTACGCAGAAGCGGAAGTGCTTGCGCAGGGCAAGGGCAAGAAGATCATCGTTTTCAAGTATAAGGCAAAGAA
>DMCI01000020.1:4478-9852 GCA_003445835.1 Clostridiales bacterium | reverse complement strand
CGGAGAGAACGGCAGATCTCAAACCCGTCCATATCGGGGAGCATGATATCGAGGATCACGAGGTCAAAATCCTCCTTGAGGGCACGTTGTTGACCGTTGGAACCGTTGTTTTCGATGATGACTTCAAACCCGTCCAACTCAAGATAGTCTCTTTCGATCTCCGCGATGTTCTTTTCGTCCTCAACAATTAAGATCCTTTTCAATTTCTTTTCCTCCTTTGGGGAATTTTGATGATGATTTTCAGTCCGCCGTCGTTAACGGCTTCCACCGTGCCTTCGTGCGCGGTGATGATGGTTTTGACGATACTGAGCCCGAGTCCGCTGCCCGTCGTGGGATTGGTACGGGACGGATCGCCCCTGTAGTAGCTCTCAAAGATATATTCTATCTCGTGCGGTGAAACGCCGGGACCGTTGTCCGAGATCTCCAAAACGGCGTTTGCTCCGTCCGAATAGACCTTGATCTTGGCTTCGCCTTCCTTCTTTTCCTTGTACTTCACGCTGTTGTCCAAGATGTTCCTGACAACGCGCAGGAATTGATCCTTGTCAATATCCGCCTCGACGGGTTCATCCGCAAAGTCGGTGATGACCTTGAGCCCTTTTGTAGCGTAGATCGGGATGTTGATCGCCGCAAAGTCTTGGATCAACTTTACGAGATCGCGCTCCATAAAGCTGTACTCGATGGTATCGATGTCCATCTTGGAGAAGTCGTTGAGTTGGTTTACGAGGGAATTCATCGTAAGCGCCGTCTCGTAGATGGTCTTTAGGTAACGCGCCGTTTTTTCCGGCGTGTTGGCGACGCCGTCCATCAGCCCCTTGGTATACCCTTGAATGGTGGTCAAAGGGGTCTTTAAGTCGTGGCTGATCCCCGCGATGATCTCCCCGCGCTGACGATCGAATTCCGACTTTTGTTTGTCCAAATCCGCAAGCTTGCGCCGCATGATCTCAAATTCACCGATCACCGCGCCGATCTCGTCGTTTTTATCCGCCTTTAAGCGGTAGGCGTAGTTACCCGCCGCCACCTGTTTCAAGCCGCCCCGCAAGACGGTAAGCGGAGGAAAGATGGTATACACTTGGTAGTAACAAGCCAAAAACACCACGATCGCGCAAGAAGCGATCATCACCACCACCGCGATGTTTTTTGCCGTAGAGAACGCGTTGTCCCTCTTAATGACCTTGACCGCAGTACATACGCGGTTGCCGCGCAAAACGCCGATCAGGATCTTTTCCGAAAAAGCTTCCACGACGGGGGTGGTGGAGCGGATGTTGAGTTCGTAGTTTTTGAGCGTGTTGCCGTACGACTTGATCACGTTGTTTTTGGTGTCGTAGATCGAGTATTTGTACCCGTACGCCTCCACCGCTTCCGCCTTGACGTCGTCCGACGTAGCGTCGTTCGTCAAAATGGCTGAGATCGCGTTGAATTCCTCCTTGTCCGGCCCCGTAAGCGGGAACTTATCGAGCAAGGCGTTGGCAAAGAAACTGTACGTCAGTGACAGCGCCACCATCACGGCGAAAATAATGAAGTTTGTGAGTAGCAGTTTCTTTTTGATGCTCATTGGTTTATTATATCACAGCGCGCGCGCCTTTGGCAAGCCTGCCCCGCCGCCCTTTTAGCCCTCGGGCAAAGTATCTTTGGGTTCGGCGTCTTCCAAGAGTTCCACCTTGGAAAGCTTGTTGCGTATCTGATTGCTCTTGTTGGTGGCGTTGCGAATGCCCTCTGACGCCTTGTCCACGTATCCTTGCGTCTTATCCAGCATTTCCGCAAAGCGGACGAATTCCGTGCGGAAGGCGGCAAGCAAGTCCACGATCTCGCGGCTCCTCTTTTCTATCGCAACGGTCTTGAATCCGACCAACAAACTGTTGAGGAGGGCGGCAAGGGTCGTGGGCCCCGTCACCATCACGCGATACTTTGCCTGCACCGCTTCCAACAGTCCCGGGCGCTTTGCCACCTCGGCAAACAATCCTTCGATGGGCAGATACATCACCGCAAAATCGGTGGTTTGCGGCGGTTTGATATACTTTTCCGCAATGGTCTTGGCTTCCTCTTTGATACGGCGTTCCAAGGCGGCGCCCATCGCGTCGATCACGGGTTTGTCGCCGATCTCGCTGGCGTCCACCAAACGCTGGTAGTCTTCAAGAGGGAACTTGGCGTCGATGGGAAGCAATACCGGGTCTTCCCCTTTGCCCGGAAGTTTGACGGCAAATTCGACGACTTCCCCTTTCCTACCGATCTTGACGTTGGTGCCGTATTGCTCCGCGTTCAATATCTCACCTATCAAGGTGCCCAAGGAGATCTCGCCCCAAACGCCGCGGGTCTTGACGCCGCCAAGCACCTTTTTGAGGTCGGTGACGCCGTCGGTCAACGCCTTCATTTCGCCCAGCCCGACTTTTAAGTTATCAAGCTGCTTGCTGATCTGCTCAAACGATTGATTGAGCCTCGTAGTCAAGGTCTCTTGCATTTTTTCTTCCACTACCTGACGCATCTTGTTCAGTTGCTCGGTGTTTTCGTTTCTGACTTCGGTCAGCGTCTTTTCCAAGCCCTGCTTCATCGAGTCCAAACGAGCGTGCACGTTTTGGATGAATTCCTGCTGACGAACGTCTTGGTTTTTGAGATTTTCCGCAACGACGGACAAAAAGCGGTCCACGCTTTTCCCCTGCGTTTCGGTGTGCATCGTGATCGCGTTCAAAAGGGCGCTGTTTGCCGCCGCCACCGCGCTTTGGATGGCGCGCGTTTGGTAATCGCTCTCCTCTTTGACGATGGCTTCCGCCTCTTTGCGGGAAATACCTTCCCCCCTCTTCGCCGTAAAAAGAAAGACGGCGATGCCGATGCATAAGACCAAAATGATCGCTGACAATACGATGACGACCGATATCATTTTCTCCTCCGCAATTCCGCGGCGATCTGCGCCGCTTCTTTTTTCATTCTTTCCCTGTCGCGTGAAGCGCCTTCGTCCGCCTGCCTTTCCAACAAGGTGCGCAAGACCGCGCTCCTCAAATGCGGTTCGACGCCGAGGTCTGCAAGATCGGATCCCTTTACGGGAAGATCGGCGATCTTCAGAGGGACGCCCTCCTCTTTCATTTGCGCTTTAAGTTGCAGCAGACGATTACCGAACACGTTTTCCGTAAAATAGCCCGTTCCTACGCTGTCTGCGTTTTTCAACGCGACGATATCCTCCAAAAGATCCCATTCCCTTTGTACGAAACGGCGTTTTTTGTTTACGGACGCTTCCCCGTTGAAATCGAACATATGCCATCTGACGATCTCCACCGTGCGGTTGATCCTTTCGTTGGAGTAACGCAGGCGGCGCATGATCCGTTCGGTCATAATGGCGCTTTCCAAGGAATGCATATGGAAGTTTCCGCTTTGACGGAAGCACAGCGGCTTGCCCACGTCGTGCAAAAGAGCGGCAAGGCGCAAGTGAACGGGAGCGGCGGCGACGGTATAAAGCGTATGATAAAATACGTCGTATTTGTGGTACTTGGAAAGCTGTTCCAAACCGATACCTTCGGTAAGTTCGGGCAAAAAGTAAGGGTACAATCCGACGTCCTTCAACAGTTCCAACGCGCGGAAAACGGCGCCCTTCACCCCGTACTTGACGTCTGCGACAAGCATCCGCTCCAGCTCTTCCCGCTTTCTTTCTACCGAAATATCCGCCAAAAGCGACGCGTACTTTTTTGCCGCGGCAAAGGTATTTTCTTCAATATCAAACCCAAGTTCCGCCGCCAAACGCACCAAGCGAAGCAGGCGAAGTCCGTCTTCCGAAAACACCTTTTCCGGCTCACGCGTCGTACGCAAGACGCGTTTTTTGATATCTTCCAATCCACCGGTCGGATCCAAGATCGCGCCGTCGGTGACCCGCTTATAAATGGCGTTGACCGTAAAATCACGACGGAAAGCATCCTCTTCGGGAGAGGAAACGAAAGTCACTTCAAGCGGCGCGTGCCTTCCCGAAGCGATGGGGTAACTGTCGCGGCGAAAGCGGGTATACTCAAAACTATCCCTTTCCCCCACCAGTTTGACGGTACCGACGCGGGGATTGACGTCCTTGACGCTAAAAAGCCCGACCAACTCTTCCGCGAGCCGTTCGGGCGAAACGTCGCCGCAGATATCGTAATCGGAGACGGGCAAGCCGAGGAGTTCATTCCTGACCGCGCCGCCGACCAAATAAACGGGCGAAGATACCTTCTCTTGCAACAAGTCGAGAGAAGTCATATCGTTAATTTGTGATCTTGACCGTATAAACGTCCTCGGTATTCTCGTCCACCTTGACTTTGGACGAGATCTCGACGCCGCAGATCACCAAAACGTCTTTGCCGTGCGCAATAAGGGGCAACTCGTCCCTGTCACGGTTGGGGTACTTGATGTTGGTCAAGTAATTGCCGAGCGTTTTGGTAAACCCGCCGAAGGTCGTAAAAACGTCCCCCTCCCTGCGGTTGCGGATCACGCTCCCTGCGGGGATCTTTTTGGGGTCGAAACGAAGTCCTGCGCCGCGGTAATCCTCAACGGACAATTTGGCGCCGCTCGGGAGGACGGTCTCCCCCTTTTTGAAGGGGAGTTCAAACGGAACGGCTTCCGCCGCCCGCATGATCATAAGGTGTTCGGGCGCCTTGATGGCAATAAGCCCTTGCGACAAGCTGACTTCTTTGCCCGTTTCCTTGTTGAGAAGGGACAAAACGTCCATCAAGTTGCATTGCTCGAAGTCAAGCGCAAAGCCCTGCTCGATCATCGCCTTGCGGATGCTGTGTCTGACAAGCGCGGGATGCGCCGCGTTAAGCGCCGCCACCGAGAAAACGATCCTGGACTTATCGTCCACTTCGTAAGGGACGGCCACGCTGTCCATAAAGGAGATGATCTCCTTTGCCGCGCCGGTCAATCTTTCGATACTCTTTCTATATTGAGGGAACATCTTTTCCACAACCGGCAGTACGTCGTGACGGATAAAGTTCCTCGTATATTCCAAATTATAGTTGGTGCTGTCTTCCACGTGCGGGACGTTGTGCGCCTCGCAATATTCCTCGATGTCAAGCCTGGAAAGGGAAAGCATCGGACGGATATACTTGCCGCTTCTGGCGCTGGGGATGCCTTCCAACCCCTTGACGCCGGTACCGCGGAAAATGCGCATCAAAACCGTTTCGCATTGGTCGTCCAATTGGTGCGCCGTAGCGATCTTATCCACGACGCCTTTGCGAAGCAATTCGTCAAAGTAATGATATCTGAGTTCACGCGCCGCCTGCTCGATGCCTATCAAATGCTCCTTGGCATAACCGGGGACGTCAACTTTGGTATAGCATACGGGGATATCGTGCTCGGAGCAATAGTTCAAAACAAACGCCTGATCGGCAAGGCTTTCCTCCCCGCGGATCCCGTGTTCGACGTG
>DMCI01000020.1:0-4431 GCA_003445835.1 Clostridiales bacterium | reverse complement strand
CGTGAATCGCAATCACTCGTATCAACAAGTCGTTGTGATGCTCTACCAAATAATGCAGTAGGCTCATACTGTCCCTACCGCCCGACACCGCTACGCCGACTCTGTCGCCTCTTTCGAATAACGCCGTATTAATTTGCATAATTACTCCTCGTCGGGAATCTCCCGCAATGTTCCTTTTGATAAAATTGCCGGCTCCGAAGAGCCGGCGTTTTTACTTATTCCTCCGAGATTGCGCTCACCGGGCAACCTGCTTCGCAAGCGCCGCAGTCGATGCATTGCTCTTTGTCGATTTCATACTTTCCGTCGCCTTCCGCAATAGCGCTCACCGGGCAGGTAGCGCTGCAAGCGCCGCACATGATACATTCGTCACTGATAACTCTGGGCATAGTTTTATCTCCTTTTAAATAAATAGTTTATAGCATAACGCTCAATGCTTATTATAGCACAAGCAAACGTCCTTTTCAACAGGTAAAATCGATTTTTTTACCGCTTTTTGCCGTTTTGTGATCCCGTTCGCTTTTATTTGTCCGTATTTCCCGTTTCGCCGCGAAGTTTGCCCGTCAAAGTAAAACGATCGAAGTCGTTTTGACGCAGTGCTTCGTACAAGAGGATCGCCACGCTGTTGGATAGGTTCAGGGAGCGGATCTCCCCCCACATGGGGATGCGCACGGTACGGTCGTAGTTTGCCTTAAGGACGGCTTCGTCGATGCCTTTTGTTTCCTTGCCGAACAAAAGGTAATCCCCGTCCTTGTATCTGACGTCGGAATAGACTTTTTTTGCCTTTGTGGACGCGTAATACATTTGGGCGCCGTCCTTGACGTTTTGTTCGTTTTGTGCGTAAAAATCCGCCAAATTCTCGTAAACTTTTATCGTGAGCTTATCCCAATAGTCCAATCCCGCGCGACGCACCGATTTTTCATCGATGTCAAACCCCAACGGCTTGACGAGATGCAGCACGCAGTTTGTTGCGGCGCACGTCCTTGCGATATTGCCCGTATTTTGCGGGATCTCCGGTTCGATCAATACGATATTAAACATTTGGTCATCCTCTTATTGTTTTCAAGACGTAGAATGGGGGAGAGGCAAGGCTCGTCAAGCTTTGCGCGAATGAGCGTACTCCTCGTACGTGATTTCGCCAAAGCGCAGACAGAAACGAAGCATATTTCCCGTTATACGGCATTTCAGTCTTCGGGAAAAACAGGAGGCAACACCATCTTGTGCAACGACGCTTTGTGATACCTTTCGATGATCTTTTGCGCTTCGGGTGAAACCTTTTCCCCGCGGAGATAGGCGTCTATCTCGGCGTAGGTGACCCCCATTTCGCTTTCGTCGGTCTGCCCTTCAAAAAGCCCTGCCGAGGGCGCTTTGTTCACCACGTGATCGGGCGCGCCGAGGTAACGCAAGAAGTCAAAGATCTCGGTAGCGCAAAGGTCGGCGATGGGATTGAAGTCGCAAGCGCCGTCGCCCCACTTGGTGAAGTAACCCATATAGCGTTCGCTCTTGTTTCCGGTGCCCGCCACGAGATAGCCCTTCTCTGCGCCGATAGCGTAAAGAGTGGTCATACGCAAACGGGGCGCGATGTTGGCGAGGGCGGCTTTTGCGGTAAGTTCACCGCCTACGGCGGCAAGCAGTTTTTCTCTGACCTCAGTCAGATCCACGACCATCGTCTCCACCCCGTACTTTTCGGCAACGGCGAGTCCGTCTTCCTTATCCTCTCCGAAGTTGCGCTTGGAGTGACAAGGCATGATCACGCCGAGCACGTTGTCGGTAGCGAAGGAACACAAAGCCGCAACGAGCGCGCTGTCCTTGCCGCCGCTGTTGCCGAAAACGACGCCCTTTGCCCCCGAAGAAGCAAGCATCTTTTTGATAAACGCGACGCGGCGTTCCTTTTCCTGCGCCCAATCTCTCATAATCGGTCCTCCCGTATAAGTCTGGTTTAACGGCATTATAACACGATTGATTGTTAAAAGTTTACTATTTTGTTGTAATTGTGCGCGGAAATTTATTATAATAGATTTTGAGGTACTTATATGAGCAACTTTTTTTACCCCGAAAAATACAAAAGCATCCTCGGCGTTTACGACACGCAGGTTGCAATAGGCTATCTGAAGCGCTTGTTTGAAGACAAACTTGCGGCGGCTCTCAACTTGATCCGCGTTTCCGCTCCTTTGTTCGTCGATCCCAAAACCGGGCTCAACGACGATCTTAACGGCGTAGAACGCGCCGTCAACTTTGACATCAAGGAGACGGGCACCGAGGCGCACATCGTGCATTCTCTTGCCAAATGGAAGCGTCAAGCCCTTCAAAAGTACGGTTTTCCCGTCGGACAAGGCTTATATACCGATATGAACGCGATCCGCCGCGACGAGGAGATGGACAACCTCCACTCCATTTACGTCGATCAATGGGATTGGGAAAAGGTCATCGACCGCAATACCCGCAACGCGGAGTATTTGAAAAGCGAAGTCAAAAAGATCGTCGCCGCCATTGCGGACACGAAGGATGCCATCAACAAAAAGTATCCTTCTTTGAAGACTTCCCTTTGCCGCGAAGTCGCCTTCGTGACCACGCAACAATTGGAAGACTTATACCCCGATCTTTCCCCCAAGGAGAGGGAGGACGTCTTCCTCGCGGAGTACAAGACCGCCTTTGTGATGCAGATCGGTGACAAGCTGAAAAGCGGCGAAAAACACGACGGCAGAGCGCCCGACTACGACGATTGGTCGCTTAACGGCGACATCCTTTTCTACAACGAAGTGCTCGGCAGGGCGTTTGAAGTCTCCTCGATGGGCATCCGCGTAGATGAAAAGAGCATGGACGAGCAACTTACCAAAGCCGGCGCGGACGACCGTCGCGCCCTTGCCTTCCACAAGGCGGTGCTTTCGGGCGAGTTGCCCCTCACGATGGGCGGCGGCATCGGACAATCCCGTTTGTCGATGCTCCTTTTGGAAAAAGCGCATATCGGCGAAGTGCAAGTCTCCCTTTGGGACGACGACACGCTCGCTCAGGCAAAGAAAAACGGCATAGTCATTTTGTAATGGGAGGCAACGCAGTGAACAGTATCCCCGAGATCTTCGGCAGCGCGGTTTTCAACGACGAAAAGATGCGCGAACGTCTGCCCAAAGACGTATACGAATCCCTCAAAAAGACCGCAATGAGCGGCGCAAGGCTTGAGCCCAACATCGCAAACGTGGTGGCGGAAAAGATGAAGGAATGGGCGTGCGAAATGGGCGCGACTCATTTTACCCATTGGTTCCAACCGATGACCAACATTACCGCCGAAAAGCACGACAGCTTCATCACCCCCGTCAAAGGCAGCGACAGGATTATTATGGAATTCCGCGGGAAGGAACTTTCCTACGGCGAACCGGATGCTTCCAGCCTTCCCAACGGCGGACTTCGGGCGACTTTTGAAGCGCGCGGCTATACCGCTTGGGATCCCTCCTCTTACGCCTTCGTAAAGGACGGCACCCTCTTTATCCCTTCGGTCTTCATTTCCTATTCCGGGGAAGCTCTTGACAAAAAGACTCCCCTGCTCCGTTCCGTTCAAGCCCTCGGCAAACAGGTATCGAGGATCCTCGCGCTGTTTGGCGGCAAGGCGGGTACGACCGCAACGCCCACCGTCGGTGCGGAACAAGAGTATTTCCTTTTGGATAAGTCGGTCTATCTCAAACGTCCCGACCTCATCACTTGCGGCAGGACGCTGTTCGGCGCTCCGCCCGCAAAGGGGCAGGAACTTCACGACCACTACTTCGGCGCCATCAAACCCCGCGTCAAAGCCTTTATGGCGGATCTTGACCGCGAGCTTTGGAAGCTTGGCGTCCTTGCCAAGACCAAGCACAACGAAGCGGCGCCCTCACAGCACGAGCTTGCGCCCTTGTTCAACGGCGCAAACACCGCCACCGACCACAATCAGCTGACGATGTCCGTGATGCGCGCCATTGCGGAAAAACACGATTTGGTCTGCCTCTTGCACGAGAAGCCTTTCAAAGGCGTCAACGGCAGCGGTAAGCACAACAACTGGTCCTTGCAATCGGATACCGGCGTCAACCTGTTCGAGCCGGGCGAGACCCCTGCGGAAAACGCTCAGTTCCTTTTGTTCCTGACCGCGGTCATCAAAGCCGTGGACGACAGACAAGACCTCTTGCGTATGAGCGTGGCGTCCGCAAGCAACGACCATCGTTTGGGCGCAAACGAAGCGCCGCCGGCGATCATCAGCATTTCTCTCGGTACCGAATTGACCGAACTTTTGACCGCCATTGAGCAAAATGCCACCTTTAAGGGACGCAAAAAAGTTCAGATCGAGATCGGCGCGGACGTCCTGCCCAAGATCCCCAAGGATACCACGGACAGAAACCGCACCAGTCCTTTTGCGTTTACCGGCAACAAGTTTGAATTCCGTATGCCGGGCAGCAGCCTTTCGGTCTCTGA
>DMCI01000006.1 GCA_003445835.1 Clostridiales bacterium | reverse complement strand
TGTGCCGTCTCGGGACGGAGGTAAAGGGTGTTGACGCTATCTTCGGTGACGCCCTGGAATGTCTTGAACATCAAGTTGAACTGACGAATGCCGGTAAAATCCGCCTTGCCGCAGATCGGGCATTTGATCTCGTGCTCTTTGATATAAGCTTCCATCTCGGCATGCGACCAAGAAGCGATGTTCAGCTCGATACCGTTCTTTTTGTTGTAGTCCTCGATGAGGTTATCCGCGCGATGACGGGCTTTGCAGCTTTTGCAGTCCATCAAAGGATCGGAAAAACCGCCCACGTGACCCGAAGCTACCCATACGTTGGGGTTCATCAAAATGGCGCAGTCCAAACCCACGTTCAAGGGGTTTTCCGTCACAAATTTTTGCCACCAAGCCTTTTTGATGTTGTTTTTGAGTTCCACACCGAGAGGGCCGTAGTCCCAGGTGTTTGCCAAGCCGCCGTAGATCTCGCTGCCCGGGTAAACGAAGCCGCGACCCTTTGCAAGAGCGGTAAGTTTGTCCATAGTGAGTTTAGCCATAATAGCCTCCTAATCAACTTATAATAGTAAGAACATAACAATAATAGGACGCTTGGCGGTAAAAGTCAAGCGCGCGAGTGTCAAAAAGCAAAATCCCTGCGTATGATGAAGTAGAAACGCAAAATCCACATCGGAAATACAGGAGGTACATATTATGAACGGTTTCTGCAACAACGATTGCTTATGGCTCCTTCTCCTCTTATTCTGCTGCGGCGGCAATAAGTGCGGCGGATGCAACGTGGAGTCCATTCTTTGGATCTACCTGCTCCTCTGTTGCTGCGGCGGATGCGGCGCAGGCTGCGGCTGCAAGGACGCTCCGAACTTCGGCTTCGGCTGCAAGTGATCCCCCTTATCCGAAGAAGCTCGGGAGAACATCCCGAGCTTCTTTTTCGTTTTATATTCGTTTTTATTGTTCCGCTTTGGTCTTTACGCCGCGAAGTTTGGCATAGATCTCTTTGCCGATCGTGTAAGTTTCCCCGGGCAACGTGTTGAACGCGCCGTTTTTGTCGCGTCCCATAATGTGATAAGTCTTGTAGTTTTCCAGATCAACGCCGAAAGACTTTGCAAAGGCGATGACGCTCTTAACGGAAGGCGCCTCGTACGCCTTGACTTCGGCGTAGGTGTAATCACTTTTGTCAAACACGACGGTCAAACCGTCCGTTCCCGGCGTCGACGCGTTGAAATAAGGATTCATATTTTCCCAAATGCCGATCATCAAAAAGCTGAAGTTCAGCCATTGATCCCCGTTTGCGTCCACGTAAAGGTTCTTTTTATCCGACATCATAAAGGCTTCTCGAATGATCTTGCCAAGCACGCCGTTGAAGGTATCGACGAGGGCGTTTGCCGTTGCGTCTTCCAACCCTTTGGGGAGAAGATCCATTTGTACTTCGTCAAGTTTTTTCCAGTTGTAAATATAGTTGTTGCCTTCCAATTCAAACTTGCCGAATTGCGGCTTGATCTTATTCTTCTTGTTCTTCATATTGGTAAGAAGATCGTCAAAGTTTCCGCAAGCGATGCCGACCGGAGCGATGGTGTTGGAGAAAACACAGTTTTTGATCTTGGCGTTGGCTACGCCGTAACCGGACTGTTGCAACACGATGGCGGAAGCGGAATTGTTGCGGAAGATACATCCGTCGAATTCGCAGTCGCCCACCGCCGTATTGACGTGGCCGTAAGCATATTGGAACAAACACCCTTTGACAAACAGCGAGAAGCTATTCGTCTCCTTCGGATACGCACCGAGAATACCTATCGCGCCGCCGCCTTTGGCGCTGAGTTCCTCAAACGCTTTTTGCGCGTCGTCGCTGGTGGGTTGCGTGGATTGCAAATTCAAATTGACGAGTTCCACGTTCAACTCTTCCGGCATATCGGGATACGTCTTAAAATCCCACAAAAGAAGTTTATCCGTTTCTTCCACCGAATTGATCAAAAACTGACCGTCCAGCTTTTTGCCGTTGCCGTAGATGGAACAGGAAAGGTTCTTGATGGCTTCGCCCCCATCCGCCTTGGACGGGAAGTAAACGTCGCTGTGCAACACGACGGCGCCGACGCTTTTATCGGAAGTGACCGTCTTTAAGTCGTAATACGGAGAAAAATTGGGCTTCTCCCCCGCCTGCGCGTCAAAGTGTTGGTTGCCGACGTTGACGCCGATATTGACGCCGTTTACCATATGGAAAGTATAGTTTTGTCTGACCGGCATACCTTGTTGGTTATACGCGGTGGCGGTAATGGTCACGTCGCGCCCCGCCACGTCGGAAGCAAAACGGATGTTGCCCCTGTTATCCACCGTAGCAACGTCTTCGTTTGTGCTTTCAAAGCTAAACGCTTCGATCCCCGCGTCCACGGGATAAACGGAAGCGATCTTCAAATGGAAATCGTTTGTATAATTGCCGTTTTGATAAGTACGATTACCAAACACCCTTTCCTGCAAAAGTCCCACTTGATCGCGGTAAGCGGTCTCGTACAAACGGAAGTCCTCGACGGGACTGGTAACGTTTAAGGTGATATGCTGCGACGCGTAGCCTTCGGCATAAGGATAGATCTCCGCCTCGCCGCTGCCGACGGCAAACAAACGATTGCCCCGCATCACCAAAACGTTTTCATCGGTAGAACGCCAAGTCACGGCGGGAGTGCTTCCGTCCGTAGCAAGAGCGTTGAATTCGATATTGGAAGTACCCAGCGCGATAAAGGCGGAAAGCGCGCCCTCTTTCAGCGCGTAATAGTTATCGATCACGAGTGATTTTTGCGCGGGGACTTTTACGACGCGTACGCATTCGCTGTTATCCCCTTTGCGGAAAAGGACTTCCGCCGCGTCAAAATCCGCGATGTGCGACAGATCGACGGTTTCCCCGCCGTCGACGGTCACGTATTCGTCCGTTGCGTAAGGAGCGAGGCTCAACGCGGGTTCGGACGAATAAACGACGCTCTTCGTGGAAAGGGCGTCCCCCGCCACCGTCACCGAAACGGATGCCGAGACCGTCTTGTCTTTTGCGGTAACGGAAGCGGTGACCGTAGCGTTACCGTAAGCGTTTGCGGTGATGACGCCGTTGTTATCCACCTTGACGACGTTTTCGTCGCTGCTCTTCCAAGCGATCTTTTGTTCACGCACGCTCGTTGCGGGTTTGACCGAAGCAAGAAGCGACGTGGTCGTATAACGCGGGATCGTGACTTCGTCGAAAACGTGCCCCGCATAGTCTCCCATCGTCATATACCCGGGGATGAGCCCGCCGACGTACAACGTCGCGCGAGCGCTGATGGATGTGTTCTTTTTGGACGTGCAAAGGATGTCGACGCTGCCGTAATCGTGGAAGCGGACCTCCGCCGCGTCCTTTCTCTTTTCATCGGGGACGATGGTAGCCACTTGCGTATTGGAAGACTCCCAGATCATTTCATCCGTCGCAATACCGGGGAACACTTCACAAAACACCGTGTACTTTTTCCCGGTATCTTTGTATTCCTCCAAATAGATCTCGTCGCTTTCCAATACGGCGCCGCTGTGCTTGATGACGACGGACTCCACGGGAATATCCACGAGGGCCGAGGCAATGAGCCTACCGCTCGCGTCGATCGTCAAAATGACGAGAATGGGGATTAACAGTAATAAACACAGTATGACTTTTTTCATTATTTTGCTTGTCCGCGGACTTTGGCGTAAGTGCTTTCGTCCAATTTGTAATTTTCGCCGGGAGCCGTAGTGTAACTTCCGTCTTGTTTTTTATTTGTCAGTAAGTAAGTGGGCGCGTCAAGATCCAAAAGACGTTTGACGCTGTTTTTTATGGCGCCGAGTTCGGTCGTATCCAACTCCATCCGCAGGAAGGCAGCCCTTTCGAGGTTGATATCCAACTTAAGACCGTCCGTGACCTTTTCACGTTCTCCGTTGACGATCGTTTTGTCGGGACTCCAAAAGTTGATGAAAAGGATGCCCATATTGACGTAGTCTTCCTTTTCATAAGGGACGATCATCCCCTTGTTCTTCCCTCCGCGGAAACTGTTGCGCGCGCAGTTGGTCAACTTGTCGTTCACCGCTTCGAGCACGACGTCCATCGCATCGTTTTTCAGCAGTCCTTTCGGGATGATGTCCAGTTTGATCTCGTCAGTCTTCTTCCAGTTGTATATATAGTTGTCCCCCATCCAGCGGACTTCGTTGTAACGGATCTCCTCCCCCTTGGGCAAGGGGAACGTGCCGTTGGAAACGATACCCGTCATCGAGATGGAGTTACTGAAAATGCAGTTTTTGATCGTGACGTAATTCTCCTGCTCGTGCAACGATTGGATCATCAAAGCCACGCCCGCGCTGTTTCGGAAGATACATCCGTCAAACTCAAAGGTGCCGCCGATCAAACAAGCGTGCGAGTAAGAGTACTGGAACACGCAGAAGCGGAAGGCGATCTTGAAGTCCTTTCTTTGTTTGAAGAAGGAACGGATGGGCTCGCCGCCCTTGACCATAAGTTCCTCAAAGGTCTTTTTGGAGTCGTCGCCGACGGGAGCGTAAGAGTTGATAAAGAGGTCTCTTACGGTGATCTCCGTCTGCCAATCCTCAACTTGGCTGTCATCCGTACCTTCAAAGACGTGACTTTCGTAATCGTATTGGTAAAACTGACCGTCAAGTTTGTGACCGTTTCCGTAAAGATCGCGGTTGAGCCTGATCTTGCCGTACGGGCCGCTGTATTTATCCAGCGTTTCACGCGACGGCATATAGAGGTTGGTTTGAAAAACGAGGGCTACGTGCTTATCCTCGCTTTGCACGAGCAAAGCGTCGTAATACGGCGTGTAGGAAGGTTGCTCTCCCTTTTCGGCGTTGAAGTTGTTGCCGCCGAACCCGAAGCCGACGTTGATGCCGTTGACGATGTTGCGAAACTCGTACGTTCTGGTCATATTGTTGGTTGAGAACAAACTCTTCACCGTCAAATGCACGGATCTACCCACCGCCTCGTCACTGAACGTCAACACGCCGTTTTGATCCACCGACGCATAGTCTTCCTCCACGGCGTAAGAGAACAAGCCGCGACTGCCCGTCTCGGGGTACACGTTTTGCGTTTGGATACGGATGCCTTCCGTGATCACGCCGTCGTAAACGCTCTTGTTGCCGTACACCCTATCCGATCCCAATCCGACCACGTCGTTTTCCGAATCGACGTTCAAAGCAAAATAACTGACGGGGATCTCAACGTTGATCGCAAGGGAACAACTTTCGTATCCCACCTTGGAGAAGGTGACCGTCGCCGCGCCTACCGACTGCGCCGTAAACTTGTTGCCGTTTTGCAAAAGGACAGCGCCGTCCGATACGGCGATTGAAACGTCCTCCACGGGCGTCATCGTGGCAAGGTCGACCGCTTCCAACGTAACGGAACGCCCCGCACCCAAAAACACGCCGTCTTTCCACTCGTTTTCCTTGATCAAGTCAAGGTTTTTGATGCCGAGTGTGTTTTGGTAAGCCAAGCGATGCACGCGGATCTCTTTGCCAAAGGCGGTATAGCTTCTTGCCTCTCCCATCGGGATCGCGGAAAGATCGACCGACATATCCCCCGTCGTAAGATAGGGCGCCAAACTGACCGTGTCATCGCCGTAAAGGTAAACGTCTTTTTGCTTGACTGCGGAAGTGCCCTCGACCGTCACGGGAAGCACCGTCTCCGCCGTTTTACCGATCTTGGAGGAAGCGCGGACGTGGATTTCGGCACTGCCTTCCTTCTTGGCGATCAAAACGCCGCTTGACGTGCAGTCGACTACGGTCGGATCGGAAGAACTCCACTCCAAATCCCCCACGAGAGCGCTGTAAGGCGTCACCTCCACGCGGACTTGCCGCGCGTCGTAGACTTGCATGGAAAGATCGTTAAGCGCCGTTTCGCCACCCGAGTAACAAGATAGCGAATGGATCTCGTCGTCTTCCACAAAGAAGGCGCAAGACGATCGCACCGTCACGGAGTCCATACTGACGGCGGTAACTTTTGCAAAGCCGCACTCGTGGAAGGTGACGATACCGTCTTCATCCACCGTAGCCACGGCGGGGTTATCGCTTGACCACTTAAAACCGCTGACCTGCGCCACGCCCGGGTAGTAACGAGGGATCAACTGATAGCGCAAGTTCTTTTTGCGGTATTCGCCGAGGTTGATCGTCGCCTCGGTGACGTGTTCGCCCTTATGCCAAAGTTCAAAATTCTCAATCTGGATAGCAACTTCCGCCGAAATGATCATTCCGGAAGCGCTGATCGTGAGAATAACGATCAATGGAATAAGCAGCAGGATGGCGATAATGATCTTCTTCATCTTTGCGAGATCCTCTCGTATCTCTTATCCAATCCGATCATAAGCCACAATACTGCGGCAACGGCAAGGAAGAGCGAAACGCCGAACAAGACGAGGAAGGTTTTGGTCAAGCCCCAAAGGAAGATGCCGACCATACCAAACAGTCCGTAGAGGACCGAGATTGCAAAACCGACGAAAAGCACGACGAACGTGGAAACGTTACCTACCGAAAGCTCGCCGTCGCCACCCACCGCAAATTGCGGACGCGTGGTATCCAAACGGACGGCAAACGCCGTGACCGCGATAGACACGAGGAACGCGATGCCCGCCGCGCTGAAAGCATACGCTGCGTTGAGTTGTTTGGAAACGAACATCAGGATCGCCGTCACCAAAAGTGACGCCGTCGAAACGGTCATATACAAAGCGATCTTGATAAGCACCTGCGTCTTAAAGGGAACGGGCACGATCTTGGTCAAATAGAAGTTTTCGCCCTCTCTCGAAACGGAGGAAGCGGCGAAGGAAAGGATGATCGCGCAGAAGATCAACATGACCATCAAAGCAAGCGCCGGCACGATGATGGCGCCGATGGTGTTTTCACCCATACTGGCGGCAAGTTTGTTGCAGTTGTAAACCATCACGGGTGCCGCAACCGCCATACACAAATATTGGAAGCTGTAATTGCTGCTGCGGAAGATATCCAAAAACTCTCTGCGGAAGGTCGCCCAAGTGGCGCTTCTGACCTTGTTCTTCGAGGGCATCGTAAAGGTAGCGCCGCTGCCTTCGATATCGCGCAGGATCGTGTTAAGATAATGCTTTTTGTTGAGGATGACCGCGCCTACGGCAAAAATGACGACCACCGCAAAAGAAAGCAAGCTTGCGCCGAGACGCCACTTGCCTATCAACATATAAGCAAACCAGTTGGACGGATAAATATATTTTGCCGCTTTGGAAACGATGTCCATCGTCTCCTTACTGAAAAAGCTCATCGCTTCTTCCTTCATATAGTCTACGACACCTTGAATGACGTGCATATAGATCGCAAATCCGACCGCGACCATAATGACCGACACCAAGAGGGAAAGCGTGAACATATTTTTCGTACGCGCGCTGATCTGCATAACGGGGATCGCCAGCAAATTTGCAATGGAAAGCGGCAAGACGATACAGAAGATCAAAACGACGGGAAGAAGAGCGTAGTAACTCCACGTTTGCGCCGTGGTCAACCCGAAGATGATAAAGACAGGAAGCTCCACCACCAACGTAAAGACGACCTGATACATAATGAAGACCGCGATCTTGGACGCAAAGACGGCGCCCGGCGTGACCGGGAAACGCATCATAAGTTCGTTATCACCGCTTCTGAAAAGGTTTTTGATGACCGAACTGATTCCGAACAGCGTCAAGATCAATTGCGACAAAGCGATGAACAACACCAAGAATTC
>DMCI01000069.1 GCA_003445835.1 Clostridiales bacterium | reverse complement strand
TTGTCGGCAGCCCCTTCCAAACCGTCCATATTATATAGAAGCGCGTAATAGCTTTTGCGGTAAGTGCTTTCGGCAAGGGCGCGATATCTGTCGTCCGCGGCGTTTTCATTTGCTTTTGCCGTGACGTACAAGGCGGCGAACACGGCGCTGACCGCAGCCAGCAGCGCGATCACGACGATGGCGACGGTGGTTTTTGCTTTTTCTCTTTTTTCCGTTTGTTCCATACGACCTCCTTTACAGCGCAAAGTTATGCTTTCCGATACTGAGCATCACCGTTCTTGACCAGATCCAACTGCTGGTAGCGGTGGCGGGGTTGTAGTAGTACAAACAACCGTTGGTGGGGTCCCACCCGTTCAAGGCGTCCTGCGCCGCTTTTTTTGCATTGGCGTCGGGGGTCAGATTGATCTGTCCGTCTGCGACGCAAGTAAAGGCGTACGGCTGATAAATGACGCCCGAAATACTGTTTGGAAATTTGGACGATCTGACGCGGTTCAAGATCACCGCGCCTACGGCGACCTGCCCCGTATACGGCTCCCCGCGCGCCTCGGCGTAAATGCACTTTGCAAGAAGGTAAGCGTCCCCCGAGGAATAGCTTCCGCCCGAAGCGCCCGACGAAGCGGACGTCAACGTCACCCCCATCGCCGCGGCGGTCTTTTGCCCCACGACGCCGTCTTGGGCGAGCCCGTTCACCCGTTGAAAGTACTTGACTGCCGCCACGGTCTTGGGTCCGTAAACGCCGTCCACCGAACCGGTATAATACCCCCAGTTTTTGAGTTTGGTCTGCACCGTTTTGACGAGGGTGCCTTTGGAGCCGTTTTTCAACACTTCGGCGCTTGCCGTATCCGTCCGAAGGGCGACAAATGTCACAGCAACGCAAAACACCAAAACGATCAACGCGATCAACGCTTTTTTCATACTGCCTCCGAAATTTTTGAAGATAGTATGCCCGAACGGAAAATTTTTACACCTAAAGTATAAAAAACGGGAAGGCGGCAAAACTCCCCGTATGAAACGCTACATATTGATCTTTTTGATGCTCATCGTCTCAGCCGTATCGGCTACCCTGCTTTTGATCTCCTGCAACAAACCGTCCGAAAAAGAGTATATACGGATACACGTCCGCGCAAATTCGGACGAGCAAGCGGATCAAACCGTCAAACTTGCCGTCCGTGACGCCATCGTGCAGTATTTTGCCCCGCTTTCCGCCGGCGTTACGGAAAAGGCCGAGATGTGGCGATTGTTAAACTCCAAAAAGAACGAGATCCAAAAGATCGCCGACGACACCTTGCGCTCCTGCGGGTACGAGTACGGAAGCCGCGTGACCCTCGGGCGGGAAAGTTTTCCTTCAAGGACGTACGGCGACTTGACCCTTGACGCCGGTGAATACGACGCCGTGATCGTGGAGCTTGGCGCGGGCAAAGGTAAAAACTGGTGGTGCGTGGCGTACCCGCCTCTTTGCTTCATCGCCGCAAAGGAAACGGGAAAGGAAGAAGTTGAGTACCGCAGTTGGATCGCGGAATTGTTTCGGAAATAAACTTATTCTATTTGTCGAATATTCCATTTATAGAATAAAAGCCCCGCGCGGTAAGACGGGGCTGACTTTTATTTCTGTCTGAAAACCAATATTTTTTTGCTTTCCTCTATCGGCTCCGCCAGAAAGGGATTTGCTTTGACGAGGACGGAAGGCAATACGCCCATATTCCTCGCAATGGCGTAAAGGTTTTCACCTTTTTCCGCAAAATACACGCTGATGCCGGCGTCGCTTTCGGGGATCGGCGCGCCCTCCGTCGCTTCCGCAAGGTAGCGGAAAACTTTCTTTTCAAACAGCACGACTTCCAAATAGACGTTTGCCGTGATCCGCACGTCCTTACCGCGAAGGCTCCCGACGGGGTCCGCGACCTTGACGCCCACTTCCGCCGTCATCCCCTCTTTTGCCTCCGCAAAGGGCAACTCACAGACGAACGGAAGTTCCGCCCGCTCCGCGCGGTAACCTTCTTCCGTCCCGTACACGACGTGAAAAGCCGCCACCCCTTCCACCTTGACCGCGCCGTCCGTTACCGTCACGTCGGCAACGGCGCGACAGCCCGGGCGAACGAACAACTCTTTGACCACCCCTTCCACGGGGACCGATCCGCTTACGCTTTCGCAATACGCTCGCCTTGCCGCAAAGCGCGTGACCGATCTTTCTTTGAACGTTTCTTCCACGACGTTCTTTTCTCCGCAACAAGCCGTCAGCACGCTAAGCGCCGCGTCCTCGTAAACCGTTTCCGTCAAAGAAAGAGTGACTTCCACCTCTATAGCGCCGCCGGCTTCGTCGTCCGTCAAGACCACGCGGGCGCTTTTAACGGATGCAAAAGTATTCGAAACACCCTCTTCTGCCGACTCGGAAAACGGGATGGGGACGGTCAACTCCGCGATCTCGTCCGCGTCGTTTACGTAAAGGATCGTTCCTTTGACTTCGCCCGACAACATCCCGTCTTTTGCGTCGACGGGCAAAACTTCCGTCCCGAAGAGGACGATCTTTTTGACGCCCAATCCCACGTCTGCCACTTTACTGAGCTCGACGGTACGTTCCTTTACGTCAACGCGTTGCGTCAAAACTTCCTCCGCAAGCGTTTCCGCTTCCGTGACGCCGGCGACCGATTTTTCCGTCCCTTCGCCGTAATAGGTAAGAGCCACGTCCACCACGGCGGAAAGTTCCACCTCCTCACCTTTTATTCGCGCGTCCGCGTCGGGCACGAGAAAGTCGACCTTGCATTTTCCGTTTGGCAGGATGGCGTCCCCTTTTACGCGGCACTTGAAATCCTTAAAGTAATCCAATCCGCAAAGACGGTTTTGCCTGTCGAGATACAACAAGCGGTAATTGACCTTGCCCGAGACCTCCGCCTCCTCGTTTAAAAGTTCCACGGAAGAAAGTTTGACTTCCGCTTCGACCGAAAGCACTTTTTCAGCGCCGCCGCGCTCCGAAGTATCCACCGACGTTTCCACCAAGATCTCGTCCGAATATTTTTCGTTCACGCCAAAATGCAACTCACCGTACGTTATTTCCATACCGCCCCTCCCAAAGTTTTATGGTTATTTTTACGCAATAAGGACACAAAATAGAACGAGCCGATCAAAGTTTGCCATTGACTACGCGGCGGAAATTATATATAATGATATATAAAGGAAAAAATTATGCTCAAAAAACTCGTTGTCTTTCTTTCAGTCATTTCCATTTGTTTCGTTTTCGTGCTTTTTCCGTCTTGTAAAAAACATACGGAAGGGGAAGTTCTTGCCCGTATGGACGGTGCGACCCTTACTTGGGACGCTTACGACGGCGCCGCTTCTTACGCGGTAAGGTGTTCGTTCGAGGGCGGTGGCGGTTACTCCGTCAACGTAAAAAAGACCTCTTTCCTCGCCCCTTACACCACCCCCGGCGACTACGTGTTCACCGTCAAAGCGCTTGACGCAAACGGGGACGTGATAGCGCTTTCCAAGCCAATCGAGTATCACCTTGGCACGGGCGAAGCCGCGGACGCCGTTTTGATCGGCAGCGCGGATGACTTAAAAGCCATTGCCATGAGTTACACCATTGCCTTTGGCAAGACCAAGGTGGAAGCGCCGATGTATTACCGTCTTTCGGCGGATATCGACCTCACGGGCAAGACCGTGGATCCCATCGGCACCAGCAGCAAGCCCTTCCTCGGCGTCTTTGACGGCGCGGGGCACACCATTCGCGGGCTTTCCTTTACAAAAGGCAACACGGACGGCAACGTCGGTTTGTTCGGCTACGTCAAAAACGCCGTCATCAAAAATTTGACCGTCGAGGGCGCGTCCATCCTGTTCAACAAGGATTCCAAGGTCGGCAAAGGGGAACTCAACTGCGGCTTCGTCGCGGGTTGCGCCGTTTCCTCCGTGATCGACAACTGCCACGTCAGCGGCAATATAGACGTCCTTTCCGACGTCATCACCCAAGATAACGCCATCCTTTCCGCAGGCGGCGTCGTCGGCAGAGCCGAGTCGGGCAGGGTTTCCGGCGTTTCCTTCACCGGGGAGATCAAAGCCCAGTTTGGCAGATCGTACGCGGGCGGCTTAGTCGGTTTCGGTCAAGGCAGCGCTCCCGACTTTTTGCTTCTCAACTCAAAAGCGAATGCCAAGGTCACCGCCGTCGGCACCGCTTATAACGTCACCACAAACGCCAGTTACGCCTATGCGCGCGCCGGCGTTGCCGTAGGCAACCTTTCGCACGCGGGCAGGATCGCTTCCATCCTTGCTATCGGATCGGCAAGCGTCTCTTCCACCAAGGACGGCACCCCCGCAAGCCAACTTACCTGCGGCGTCTTCGGCAGGGCGGCAAGCGATACTTCCAGCTTGACCATTCCTACCTACAACGTCTTTTACAGCGACACCATCCAAAAGCCGGTGGGAAGCACCTCTTCTTTGGGACGCTATCAAAACAACTTCTTCCCCCTTTCCGAAGCGCAGATGAAGGATCGGGCTTCTTACGTAGTAAACCAAGCGGACGCCTTAAACTTCGACGACTATTGGGAGATGCCCGCAGACGGCGCCCCCATCCTTAAAAAAGTTCCGACCGTCGGCAGTCAACCCTCTTTGAAACTCACCGTCGCGTCCGAGATCGACGGCAACGACTTCTCGTACGATATGATGGTCGAGGACGGCTTCCTTCCCACCTACTTCAATTTGAACTTGCAAACTTCCGTCAACGGGCTCGGCTACAACCTCAACGACGTTTTGAGCAAGATCGGCGCCGATCTCAACGCCCTTTACGAGGACGGTCAAACCGCAAGGATCAAGATCTCCGCGGACGGAATGGACGACCTGATCCTTAGCCGCACGATCAGCGGCACCACCCTCTTGCGTTGCTACCTCACTTACGGCGTACACGCAACCTACGAATCTCCCGCCGATATCTTCGACGGCTACAAATTCATCGACGCGGCAACTTTGCAAACCTACGACTACACCGCCGCAAAACACATCACCATCACGTTCCTTTCGCCCCAAGGTGCGGAAGCATAAGGAGGAAACTATGAGCATAGCGGACGAGATCTTTATCAGCAACGTCAAAGACATTTTGGCAAACGGCGTCAGCGACGAGGATATGCAAGTACGTCCCCGTTGGGATGACGGCACCCCCGCCCACACGATCAAAAAGTTTTGCGTCGTAAACCGTTACGACTTGCAAAAGGAATTTCCCATCACCACCCTCCGATACACCAACTTCCGCGCGGCGCTGGACGAGATCCTTTGGATCTGGCAAAAAAAGAGCAACGACGTCCACGAGCTCAACAGCCACATTTGGGACGCATGGGCGGATGAAAACGGCAC
>DMCI01000133.1 GCA_003445835.1 Clostridiales bacterium | reverse complement strand
TAACGCTTTCGATCTCAAACGGCCCAATGCGGTAACCGGAAGACTTAATGACGTCGTCCGCCCTGCCCACGTACCAATAGAAACCGTCTTCGTCACGCCAGGCAAGATCACCGGTATGGTACCAGCCGTCGTGGCGCGCTTCCTTGGTTTTTTCGGGATCGCGGTAATACTCGGTAAAGAGTCCGATCGGAGAACCGTTTTTGAGGCTGATGCAGATCTCGCCCGTTTCACCGTCGCCGACCTCTTTTCCGTCCGAATCAAGGAGAGCCACGTCGTAGATCGGCGCGGGCTTGCCCATCGAACCGATCTTGTGCGGCGCGCCGACCAAGTTGCCGATGATCATCGTGGATTCGGATTGACCGAAACCTTCAAGGATCTGCAGTCCCGTCGCTTTTTCAAATTGACGATAAACTTCGGGGTTCAGCGCTTCGCCCGCCGTGGTCATATGACGCACGGTGGAAAAATCGTATTTGGAGATATCCTGCTTGATCATCATCCTCAGCATCGTCGGAGGCGCGCAGAAGGTGGTGATGTGATACTTTGCGAACATCGGCAAAATGGTCGCCGCGTCAAAACGATCGAAATCGTAGACGAAGGTAGCCGCTTCGCAAAGCCATTGTCCGTACAGTTTGCCCCACATCGACTTTGCCCAACCGGTATCCGAGATGGTCAAATGCAAGCCGTCGGGATCGACGTTGTGCCAGTATTTGGCGGTGTGGAAATGCCCGAGAGCGTACTTGTAGTTGTGAGCCGCGATCTTGGGATACCCGGACGTGCCGGACGTGAAGAACATAAGCATCGTATCGTTGCCGCCCGGGGACATCTCGGTACGTTTGAAGTGGGTGCTGTAGAGGGGGTACTCCTCGTCGAAGCTACGCCAACCTTCACGGGTGCCGTTAACGATGAGTTTGTTTTTGAGGGAGGGACACCTTGCCGCCGCAAGATCGACTTGGTGCGCGGTGTCGCCGTCCGCGGTGCAGATGATCGTGCTGATCTCCGCGCTGTTGAAGCGGTACTCAAAGTCGTGCTCCAAAAGTTGATTGGTACCCGGGATCGCGATGGCGCCCAGTTTGTTAAGACCCAGCATCGCAAACCAGAATTGGTAATGCCTCTTCAAAACGAGCATGACCCTGTCGCCCTTTTTGATGCCGAGAGACTTGAAGTAGTTGGCGCAACGGGAGGACGCCTTTTTCATATCGAGGAAGGTAAAGCGGCGCTCGGTCATATCTCTGGAAACGTGCAACATGCACATCTTATCCGGTTCACGATCCGCCACCGCATCCACGATGTCAAAGGCAAAGTTGAATTTTTCGGTGTTTTTGAACTTGATCGAAACGGGAGTGCCGTGCTCGTCCTCCACGACGTCGATGAACTTTTTGTAAGCGCGATCCTTGTCGTCGGCTTTTGCCTTGGCGCCGTCCACGATCACTTTTGCGGGCTCCAACTCGGGGATCGGCTCGCCCGTCGGATTGAGGACGATGGCATAGAAGGTACAGTCCTTACCCTCCACCGCGATCATACCGTGCGGCGTACCGCTGTCGTAGTAGATGCTGTCGCCGGCGTGCAAGATCTCGGTATGACTGCCCACCTGCACTTTGAGGGCGCCGTCGATCACGACGTCGCATTCCTGCCCGGTGTGGGAAGTAAGCTCGATCTCCTTGTTTTGCGCGGCTTCGTCATAAACGCTTTTTACGAAAAGCGGCTCGGCGATCCTGTTTTGGAAGGCGTACGCAAGATTGTAGTAGGTCATACCGTGAGCTTGCGCGATCTTTTGTCCTTCGCCGCCGCGGGTCACGGTGTAAGAGTTCAGCATCGGGGAGTATCCCTCGATGATGTCCGTAACGTTTACGCCAAACGCCTTTGCGCAGCGATAGATAAAGGTAAAGTTCAAATCGCTGCCGCCCTGCTCGCAGATCTCGTACTCTTCGCGCGAAACGCCGGTCTTTTCCGCCATTTCCTCGGTGGTGAGTCCTTCGATCTCCCTCAGTTCGCGGATGCGCTCCGCCATTTCTTTGATCTTTCCGTCCAAATCAGTTCTTTCCATTCTTTCTCCAACCAATTATAGTTTATTTCTCTGTATTTTCCCGCTGATCGTCTTGGGGAGTTCGTCACGGAAGACGACGATCCTCGGATACTTATAAGGAGCCGTATTCTTTTTCACGTAGTCCTGTATCTCCTTTTTAAGTTCCTCGGAAGGGGTGGTCCCCTTGGTCAAAACGATACTGGCTTTGACCACCTGTCCTCTGACCTCGTCCGGCTCGGCGGAAACGCCGCATTCCAAAACGTAGGGAAGTTCCATAATAACGCTTTCGATCTCAAACGGCCCGATGCGGTAACCGGAAGACTTGATCACGTCGTCCACCCTGCCTACGTACCAGTAGAAACCGTCCTCGTCGCGCCACGCCGTATCGCCGGTGTGATACCAACCGTCGTGCAAGACCTCCTTGGTCTTTTCCTCATTGAGATAGTAACCTTTGAAGAGTCCGCGCGGCGTCCCGTTTTGAACGTTGACGCAGATCTCGCCCGTTTCGCCGTCCGGTACGGGATTGCCGTCGGGATCAAGGATCTCCACTTCGTAACCGGGGACGGGTTTGCCCATCGATCCGACCTTGTGAGTGCCGCCCATCAAGTTGGCGATCATCAAGGTGAGCTCTGTTTGACCGAAGCCTTCTCTCGTTTGAAGCCCGGTGGCTTTTTCAAACTGGTAGTAGACCTCGGGGTTCAACGCTTCGCCCGCCGTGGTCATCTGCCTGACGGAAGAAAAATCGTACTTGGAGAGATCTTGCTTGATCATCATCCTCAGCATCGTCGGAGGCGCGCAGAAGGAAGTGATCTTGTGAGCTGCAAACATCGGCAGGATGTCCGCCGCGTCAAAGCGATCGAAGTCGTACGTAAAGACGGCGCTTTCCGCCAACCATTGCCCGTACAATTTACCCCAAAGAGCCTTGCCCCAGCCGGTATCGGAGATCGTGAAGTGCAAGCCGTCTTTGCTAGCGCCGTGCCAGTACTTGGCGGTCATATAGTGCCCCAGCGGATATTTGTAGCTATGCTCCGCGATCTTGGGGTAACCCGTGGTGCCCGAAGTGAAAAACATCAACATCGGGTCGTCGCCGCAAGGGGTATCCTTGGTGCGGTTGAAGTGAGTGCTGAACAAAGGATACTCCTCGTCAAAACTTCTCCACCCATCGCGCGTACCGTTTGCAAGGATCTTGATCTTCAAGGTAGGACAAGTCTTTTCGGCAATTTCCACCTGCTCCGCCACGGCGCCGTCCGCAGTACAAACGATGGCTTTAACGCCCGCCGCTTGGAAGCGGTACTCAAAATCGTGCGCCTGCAACTGGCAGGTAGCGGGGATCGCGATGGCGCCCAGCTTGTGCAAGCCGAGGATCGCAAACCAGAATTGATAGTGCCTCTTCAAAACGAGCATCACCCTGTCGCCTTTTTTGATGCCAAGCGATTTGAAGTAGTTTGCGCAACGGGCGGACGCCTTCTTCATATCGAGGAAGGTAAAACGGCGCTCCGTCTTATCCTTGGAGATATGCAACATCGCCAGCTTATCCGGTTCCTTTTTGGCGATCTCGTCCACGACGTCAAAGGCAAAGTTGAATTTGTCGTCGTTCGTAAAGTTGATCGCTACGGGATATCCGTGCTCGTCCTCCTTCACCTTGATGAAGGCGTCGCTGACGGTGGGTTCGTCCGAAACAGGGGTGGGGATCAAGGTATCGCGTACGACCTTTTCCCCTTTGTCCTCACCGGGAAGCACGACGGCGATGAACAGACAGTCTTTGCCGTCCACCGCAATCATACCGTGCGGCGTGGAGGAATTGTAGTAGATGCTGTCGCCCTCTTCGAGGTACTCGATGTTCTCACCGACCTGCACCTTGAGTTTGCCGCTCATCACGAAGTCGAACTCTTGCCCCGAGTGCTTGGTCAGATGGATCGGCCTGTTTTGAAGGGCGGGATCGTACTCGTAGTGCACGTAGTACGGCTCGGCGATCTTTTTGCTGAACAAGGGGGCAAGGTTTTGGATCTCGATGCCCTGCTCCTTAGCGGTCTCCATGCCTTGACCTTTGCGCGTCACGGTATAGGTCGAAAGGTGCGCGCTGCGCCCTTCCAAAAGATCCGTGAGCGAAATACCGAAGGCAAGAGCGCACTTGTGCAAGAAGGTGAAGGGAAAGTCGAGTTCCGCCGCTTCGTACATTGCGTACTCCGCGATGGTGACGTCGGTCTTTTCCGCCATCTCCTCCTGCGTGAGGTCAAAGATCTCTCTGAGTTCCTTGATACGCTCCGCGATCTCTTGTAAGCGATTGTTTTCCGTCATTTCCACTCCTTTTTGGGCGCACAATCATTTGTTGATCACTTGGCACGACGCTATGCGCCTCGCGGCGCCGTCCCCGACTGCGATGGAACGACCGAACCGCTTGCGGGGGCATTCTATAAAGAAAAACCCGCCTCAAAACGATTGCTTTGAGACGGGGAAACCCGCGGTACCACTCAAATTGCGAATAAACTTCGCCACTCATTCTCGGAATCCATCAATTCCTTAGCATTAACGCAGCATCACGTAGCCGCTTACTAACTCTTTTTACTGCCGCTGACGTGGAGGCGACAAAGCGTTCGGCGCTCGGCTCGGAAGGGATAACCATTGAATGCTTCTGTCGATTCACACCAACCATCGACTCTCTGAAAGATACTACATTCAAGGCGGTCTTCGTCACAGCCTTTGAATAGAATATTCAGTTGTACAATTATCCTACCACCGAAAACGCACTTTGTCAAACGATTTTCACAAAGATTATTTTTTAAATAATCCCCAATAATTTATGGTATCTCGTCGGTTTGACAAACAAACCCAAAAGTAGTAATATGAACAGTATGAAAGTTGTTATCGTTGGCATCGGCAAGGTTGGCGAATCCCTCGCCACCCGCCTATTAAAGGAAAATCACGACGTTATCGTCGTGGACGAAGACTATCAGACCGTCGAAGACATCGTCAACAAAAGCGACGTCAAAGGCGTGGTCGGCAACTGCTTGGATCGCGGGATCCTCGCGGATGCGGAAGTTGCCGCGGCGGATTGCTTTTTCGCTTGCACTCTCCGTGACGAACTCAACATCCTTTCCGCGGTTTTGGCAAAAAAGATGGGCGCAAAGCGCGTCGTCGCTCGCGTGCGCGATCCTAAATATCTCTCCTCGCTTGAAAGTTTGAAAGGTGAGTTGGGCGTGGACATGTTCTTCAACCCCGAATACCGTACCGCGATGGAGATCGCGCAGGTTTTGAAATTCCCTTCCGCTATTTCTGCGGATTCCTTTGCTTCCGGCAAAGTTACGTTGACGGAATTCCGCATTACGGAACAAAGCCCCATTCGCAACATGATGGTGATGGAGGCTGCAAAGACCGCCGGCGGACGCATGCTCTTCGCCGTCGTTTCGCGCGGCAACCAAGTGTATATCCCTTCCGGTGACTTCCGTTTGGAAGTAGGCGACCTCGTCTACATTGCCGCAGAGGAAAAGGATCTTTTGGAGCTTTCAAAAAAAATCAACGTTTTCAAACAAAGAGCAAAATCCGTCATGATCGTCGGCGGCGGTAGGGTCGCTTATTACCTTGCCAAGGAACTTCTTTCCGACGGCGTCAAAGTCAAGATCATCGAGATCAACGAAGACAGATGCCGCGAGATCGACGAGGAACTCACCAAAGCCACCGTTATCTGCGCTGACGGTACCGAACCCAACGTCTTGGAAGAGGAAGGCGTCAAAAACGTGGACGCGTTCGTCGCCTTGACCGGCGTGGATGAAGAAAACGCCGTTATTTCGCTGTTTGCCGCTTCGCTCGGCGACATCAAGGTCGTGACAAAAATCTCTTCCGCCCCGCTGGCAAAGATGGTTTTGAAGCTTGGGCTGGACAGCGTGATCGCCCCTCGTGAGGTCATCACCGACCAATTGATCCGTTTCGTGCGCGCGCAACAAACCGACGACGAGGACGGCATCAACGCCCTTTATCGCATCCACGACAAGGCGGAAGCCATCGAGTTCACCGTGCAGGCGGACTTCCCCGGTTTGAACATCCCCTTAAAGTCCTTGAAACTCAAAAAGAACGTTTTGCTTTGCGGCGTCGTCCGCGGCAACGAGTTTATTCTTCCTTCGGGCGACACCGCTCTTTGCGTGCACGACAAAGTTCTTGTCGTGACAGGCGTCAAGCAAGTTACCGAACTGGACCAGATCTTAAAATAATATGAATTGGAAAGCCGTCGTCAAAATTCTCGGAAAGATCTTTTTAGCGGAAGCGGCTATGTTGCTCCTCCCGATCATCGTCGCGGGCGTGTACAACGAGACGACCTATTGGGGCTTTTTGCTTCCCATCATCATCTTGATCTGCTTGAGCGTGCCCACGTACTTCCTTCCCGCGGAAGGTGAGGAAAAAAAGATCTATGCCAAAGAGGGCTTTGCCATCGTGGCGTTTGCTTGGCTGGCGATGTCCATCATCGGCGCCCTGCCCTACGTGGTGACCAAAGCCATCCCCAATTACTTCGACGCTTTGTTTGAGACCATTTCCGGTTTTACGACCACCGGCGCGTCTGTGCTTTCCGACGTGGAGAGCCTGCCTAAAAGCATTCTTTTCTGGCGCAGTTTTACCAACTGGATCGGCGGTATGGGCGTTTTGGTCTTCGTGCTTGCCGTCCTCCCCAAGGAAAACAGCGGCATCATCCACGCTTTCCGTGCGGAAGCCACCGGCCCCAACGTGGGTAAGTTGACCTCCAAGATGGGACGCACCGCGCGCATTTTGTACGCGATCTATATCGGGCTCACCCTCATTGAAATGGCGTTCCTTTTGATTGGCAAACTCCCCGTTTTCGATGCGGTGACCACCGCGTTTGCCAACGCCGGCACGGGTGGTTTCAGCGTCCGCAACGCAAGTATCGCTTCTTACAACAGCCTGTACATCGAAATGGTCGTCACGGCGTTTATGTTCCTGTTCTCCGTCAACTTCAATCTGTATTATTTGATCCTGACGGGCAGCGTATTAAAGGCGCTCAAAAGCGAGGAAGCCATCTCCTTCGTCGTTATGGTCGTATTGGCGGTTTTTGCCATCGCGGCAAACGTTTTCTATTCCGCCGCCACGGCGATCACATCCTTCGGCACGGCGCTTAGGTATTCCTCCTTCCAGGTGCTTTCCTTGGCGTCCACGACGGGTTTCTCCTCCATTGATTACAATTCCTGGCCCACCCTCTCCAAGGGCATCTTGCTCTTCTTGATGATCACGGGCGGTATGGCGGGCAGCACCGCCGGCGGCATCAAGATGTCCCGCTTCCTGATCTTGGTCAAATCCACCGCCGCGGATCTTCGCAAGATGGTTCACCCGCGCGAGGTCGTCACGGTCAAGTTTGAGCGCGAACCCGTCCAGCAAGCCACCATCAACAACGTGCGCGTTTACTTCGTCACTTGGGCGGCGATCCTGATCATCGCCGGGCTGTTGATCTCTATCGAAACGTATGGAGATTTTCTGACAAACTTCTCCGCTTCCCTCTCCTGCGTCAGCAACATCGGACCGGGCTTCAATTTGGTCGGCCCCGCGGCAAACTTTGCCGGATACACCCACTTCTCCAAGGTAGTTCTGTCGCTGGAGATGTTGTTCGGGCGTTTGGAGATATTCCCGCTGATGGTGCTGTTCTCCCCTGCCACTTATCATAAATAATGCATATAGCGGCGCATGTATTTCGCTAGCCACCTCGTCGCCGAGCAGTTACGTACAAGAATCGGAGAGCGCTCATCTCTGCACCACTCTCTGCGTTATTTTTATTATTTTTTTTGATAAAGACAATTAATGTATTTTCAACACCATATCCGAAGAGTACGCCTCCGCGCGCACGCAGAAGGTGGTAGAGACGAGGCTCGACAAAGGGCGACGAATGAGCGTACTTTTGCGTACGTGATTTCGCCGCCCTGCCGTCAGAAACGAAGTATATGCCGCCTTATGCGGGCGCGCCTAAGCAAGTTGCGTAAGCGTCAACCCCGCTTGCGTTCTCACCGACGCGTAAGTGACCGTATCGCCCGAGCGATTGACCAGTTGCAACGTAGTCGGAACGGACGTCACGTTTACGATCGCCGTGCCGAAGATCTGTCCGCTACCGATATCAATGTAAGAGGTCTGCACGTCAACGCCGCTTGCCGAAGTCGCAAAAGAAAGCCGTTCCACAGGTTGTGCGTTTTCCAACGCGATCCACCAATTGACAAGGTAGGTTCCCGCTCTGCTGATAACGATCGATCCGCTGCCCTGCGCGTAGCTGACGCCAAGCGTATTGTTTGTGTTTATGGTATCAAAAGGTATCAAAGCGCCCACGGCAAGCGTTCCTCCGGACTGTCCCGTCAAAGAAAGCTGCATTCCGCGAAGCCTCTGCGGTTGCGGCGGCGTTACGGGCGGGAAAACCGGCGTCGGAAAAGGATAAACGGGCGCTCCGCCACCGCGATTGCACCCGCACCCCCTGCCGCACCGACAGCAAGATGAGAAGAGATTGTTACAACATCCAAACATAGTTTTCTCCTTTTTCGCAAGGGACGTCCTCCCCCGCGACATACAAAGGTATGTACTCTTCTCTCTTTCAGTATATTTTTTAAAAATCCCCTTTGTGTCGCTTTTTTGCAAAAAGATATGCTATACTAACTACGGAGGGCGTCATATGAAAATCAGATTCAACGAAAACAAAGAGATCGTCGACATCGTCAAAAAAGGCTTAGCGGAGTCGGGCGGCTACTGCCCCTGCAGACGTGAGCGCACCCCCGACACCAAGTGTATGTGCAAGGAGTTCCGCGACCAGATCGCCGACCCCAACTACGAAGGCTACTGCCACTGTATGCTGTATTACAAGGAAAAATGATCCGCAGCCAAGCGGATCATTTTATTTATTCCTATGCTACCAGTGCATTGGCATTTACTTTTTCAATGATTTTTCGAATTCCCATCCAAATATTCAAATCCGTAAACACTTCTACCACACTTCCTTGATCGGTAAATGGCGCTTCTTGCAAAACTGAAAAATCCTTCATTAAACCGTTATGTACGATATACTCCACAATTTGATTAACAAAATAAATTTGTCTGCTATCCAAGTTTACGTCATTTAGGTATTCCGCAAAAGCTTCTTTTGCTGCCTTCATATCAAGCCCAACGATCTCTCGGACCAACTCCCCGAGTGGCTTCTCCCCATATTCCGCTTCATAATCTGCTTTTGTGCCGACTTCGCTCCAAAGGATCTCTTCCAAGAGCTTAATATCCATAGCAGTCAGCGGCTGATTGTTTTTCAATTTCGCTATAGCGGAATTATCAAGATGTTGTCTGATATAAAACTCCGCTTTTGCCTTGTAATTCTTCAAGTCATCATTTTCCAATTCCGATTCTTTCCATTCGACAGACAAAATATCATCGTCAAAATCAGTATCATATTTGATTCGTCCTACGGGAATATATTTAATCAAATCCCGTAAGTTCTCACGAATATACTCAAACTCATTGATCCCTGCATTATTAACATAATCAGTATGGAGGATTTTTTCAATCAACTCGGATTGCGCCATGATTTCCGGGATGTTAGCAACGCCGGCAATCGCACTAACCTTTTTATACAAGTCGCTACGATGCTTCCCAAATTTCTTCCCCGCCAAATAAGCAAGTTCAATCCCATACATCAAAGCATCAAAACGCACCGCCTTCGCATCGTCCTCATCGGGGATGAGTAACGGGGCAAGTTCTTGTCCGATCAGTAAAGTATCCTCATAGGTAAGAGTTTGATAGTTTTCCTCATTGGCATACAATTCCACAAACTTCAGATGTTGCCTAACCGCAAAGTTCTCCTTATTAAGTTCTCTGACTTTCGCAACCATTTCATTCACCAGTGACTTTCTGAAATCCATCAGCTCTTGTGTTTGATAAGCCAAATCCTGTAATTTAAAAGCTATCTTTGCTTTCAAACAGAAAACAGCTCCTTGCAATGCCATTAGGTTTGCGCCGGGCTTCCCGTTGCTCATTCGGAAAAATTCAAAATTCCCGCAAAAATCAAAGATATAAAACTTATCTTTATCTTTCCCATCGATCAAACCATCGCATCGACGCGTACCGCGCCCGATCATCTGCCAAAACTTTGCCTTACTCATCACCTTTTTGAAAAAGACAAGGTTTAATACTTCCGGCACATCAATGCCGGTATCCAACATATCAACGGAGATCGCAATTTGCGGAAGTTTTTTCGGGTCGGAAAACTCATCAATGGCACTTTGCGCATAGGTCATATAATTATCAATAACTTTTGCGAACCCGACCAAATGCGGATACTCCTTTCCGAAGATTTCCAAGATCTTTTCGGCATGGTAGTGGTTTTTTGCAAAAATAATCGTTTTACCGAGTTTGGAGCCGTAGTCGATCTTTAACCCCTTGTCCATCACGATATGTAATACTTCCCGTATCGTATCTTCGTTAAAGATCCACTCATTCAATGCGGAAGACGCTATACTTTCCGGCAATTCCCCATTTTCATCCTCAAAGGTCGATTCATATATCGCCTTATCAGCCTCGGACAATTCATCATATACGATACCCTGCTCGATAAATTTCAGCCTCGTTTCCACCGAGACAAAATCCACAAGATATCCATCTTTTACCGCCTGTGCCAATTCATATCCGTAAGTCGGTACGCCATTTTCCAACTCGAAGACTTCATAAGTATTCTTATCAATATCATCCTTGGGCGTTGCGGTGAGTCCGACAAGCGGCGCGTCAAAATAGTTGAAAATATCACGGTATTTATTATAAATTGAACGGTGCGCCTCGTCACAAATCACCAAATCAAAATGCCCGACCGTAAACAGCTTTCCGGATTCATCCTTTGCAGAATCAATGACGTTCATCATGGTTTGATATGTGGAAAATACACAATGCGCAGTATAATTGTCTTTTTCTTCACAAAGATTGGTTATGGAAAGTTCCGGTTGCAAATTGACAAAATTTCGCTTTGCTTGCGTGACAAGCGAATTCCTATCCGCAAGAAAGAGAATATTTTTCACCCAACCATGCTGTAACAGTATGTCGCACAAACCGATAACTGTCCTGGTCTTGCCTGCCCCCGTAGCCATAACTAACAAGGCTTTTCGGCGATTCTTTTTGTCAAAAGCGTCACAAACTGCTTTGATGGCGCCTTCTTGATAATACCTTCCGGCAATACTTTTGTTGATCATTACATGCGAAAGGCTTGTCCGCATTGTTTGCAGGTTAAAGAGCTTCTCCAAATCCCGCTTGGAATAAACGGACGCCACCTTTCGCTCCGGATAAAGATTGTCTTGTATGCGTGTTTCAAATCCGTTGGAGAGGAAGATCACCGGACGGCGCCCGTATTTTTTCTCCAAAAGATCGGCATACAGCTTTGCTTGCTGACGCCCTTTTGCCACGTCCATACAAGTGCGTTTTGCCTCCAATACGGCAAGCGCCCTTCCGTCATCGCCATAAAGAACGTAATCGGCATATCCTTCATTGGATGGATTCGGCATCCCGTGCAACTCCACTTCATTCAACCAATCCTTCCCTTCGATCCAGCCGGCGTCTTGCAACATAAAATCAATATAGATCTTGCGCGTTTTGTATTCCGAAAGTTCCAATGGCTTGGGAACATAAGTCTGTTGCTGTTCCTCGCGACGAGCGGAAAGTTCTTCCTTCAAGGCTTTGTTTTCCTCGATCAAAGCGGAAAGATCAATCTCGACATTCTCAACTATCGGAGCTTGCGCATTGTCCTCTGCCTTCAAAAGCGCGCGATCAAAACGTCTTTCTACGGTATCCCTTCCATAAAAGTACGCTACCTGATCTAAGAAGCAAAATAGGTTTTCCAAACAAAGTTCTGCTTGCTCTTCTGAGACTTTCTTCCCCGCATGCATCACAAGGTTGCCAAGCTTGCGCACAAAATCCATTCGATGCCAGATATCCTCTCCGACAAGGTCGCGGAACTTTTCATCATTCATCAAGGAAACCAACGTATCTTGATAAGGCATCTCAAGAGAACGGTCCACCGAGTACATCCACTTGACCGCAAATTCCATTGCTCTGCGACAATTGGTCACACAGGAATCTATGTCTATATGCAAAAGCGTCTCCGCCGCGATCGCCACGTCGGCAAACCCGTCAAATCGCTTGTCTGCTTTTAAGAAATCAAAGTTGGTCATCTTACCACATTCCCCAGTATTATTGGCGATGCCATAGCGGTCTCCCATTCTTTTAATACTTCTTCTTGCCAACAAATTTTACCATCATCATTCAAACTAGCATCATGCAAAGTTATTTTTATTCCCCTGCCTTCCCAATCTTTTAATAATGTTTCCACAAAATCAAATAAATATTCTTGCTTTGGTTCTTTTCGGATTATCTTATACAATTCGCATCCCGCTTGCGTTAAAGGATACACCCCAAAAGACAGCTCTACTTCCCCTTGTCCTTTCCGTCTAACAGCCAATGCTTTCCCTTTATACTGCACAATGGAGTGCATAGTTTCACTTACAGTAAGTCCTTCACTAATAAGACCATTAGAAACTATCAGCCCACTTTCAGAAAGAAGGAGGATTGTCCCATAAGATACTTTATACTTGTCTAACAATTTTTTTTCTGATGGCAAAAATGCACTAGAATTATCAGACAAAACATATGTAGCAATTAAATCAAAAGCATTAGCTTCTTCCGATGATAAATTTTTAACCACATCAAGCGTTCTTTTAGAAAAACTCCCCGGTTTTTTGATTTCTCCGGCTAACACTTTACCCCAAAGCTTTTGCATATCTTCATCACCGATGTCTTCAACACAATTGAAGAATCGGCTCATCCAATCCTGGTTGACAGGTTCTTCTGATACTGACTCAACTTTCTCTAATTCCTCATATGCGTTATCAACAACAGCTTCTATGTTCTTTTGTTTCAATAGTTCCTGATAACCAAACCTTTGTTTTGTCCTTTGAACAAACTCTTCAAATTCAGGAGATGTTTCAACAACTTGTCCGTTATTATATGTAATAATTGCGTCAGAGTTATTTCTCAACGCCTCTCCAATTCTATCAATTTCATACGCCGTCGCATCCGCCATCTTTCGTTTATGTTTTGGTTCATAAACCTTCCCAATAGCTCCGCTTACGGAATCTATCAACTTATTCAATGGTTTTGTCAAAGCCTCTATTACTTCCACTGCACCCATAACAATTCTCCTTTGTATAAATCTTACACTTTTCTATTCTTCTCCGTTTTGTAGTTCGTTTATGAATTCTTTGAGTTTCTTAACGTTTTCATCTTCCAAATTTGAATTCATAAGCAACGTTTTAAAAAAGCCAAAGATGTCTTCATCATCCAATATCCTACGAACCTGTGCATTTTCTAATGCCGCCTTCGCAAGATCAATCGTTTGTTTTTCTGTCCAATTCTTATACTTAGCCAACTGTCCAATCACAACATGGGTTGTTGCAAAGTTCCAACTCGATTCCAATTTGAAAATTAATTCTTGTTTTTGTTTTTCTTCTTCGCTGTTTTCCTTTTCATACTTTTCAGCTTCACACGCACAAGCAAAATGCTTATTTTCCAGAACGTCGCTACTCGCGGTATGAACAATAATTGCTTTAATCAATTCATCCAATTCAGATCCGTCGGTATAATCTGCAGGCGCAAAATACCGGATGCGATTGTCCGTAAGCATTTTTAGAACTTTTGTTTTATCATTAACTTCCGGATTATACACTCCAATGGAATGTCCTCCATAAGAATTAACTAACTTCATACAAGGAACATCTGTGGCACTATCGCCAATATAAACAATATTCTTGAATGGTACTCGTATTTCATTTGGCGCAAAATAATCATTTACACTAGGATCATTGACATCCAACACCCCTTTTTCTATGCGAAAAAGGAACTGAGTTTTATTTGTGTAATTAATCACTTGCGAAGGCCATTTAGGCGATTTACCATTATCGGAATAAAATGAACTTGCATAAATTTTTTCGAAAGCTTTCTTTTGCGCAACGGATGTCCCTTCTATCATCTCCTTCAACCCAGATGAAATAATATAGTGCTCAACTATTACACCTAATTCTTTACCATATTCTCGTATTCTTTCAAACCAATCCTCTACTCCAGGGAAAAGCTTCACTTTCGATCCATACTCTTGAAGTTTCTCCTTGCTGAAAACGATCTTTCCATCCGCCTCTTCCATCATCAAGAACATATAAGCAAGATTTTGATCCATATCATTTTCCATAGCTAATTGTTCTGCCTTTTTCCAAAAGTCATTGGTATCATTATACCCAACAGACTGAATATATCCTTGTGCCTGCATATCGTCGGGAGATAACGTTTTATCAAAATCATAACAGATTGCTAAAACCGGTTTGTTTTCTTTTTTTCTTCTTTCAAACAGCTTATTCATTGTGTCCCTCTTATCCAAAGTATTTTTGCATTAATGCTTGCTTTAATGTTTCCAGTTTTTCTATGCTTTGCCGAATTGCAAATTTTGATTTATCGCTCTGTTCGATGATCTCCATATAATCCTGCATTAGCTGTTCACTGGGAAAAGGAATCGGTATGGAATTCAGTTTTGCCTGATTCAACTTGGGTTGTGCAGTTCCTGTCACATAGGTTGAAATATCAATCATGTTAAGGAATCGCTCCACATAAACCTGTGTTGCCATACTGCTGAACCGCATTACGTGCGCGTGATTGTTAACCCAGACTTTCCCTGTGGCAGAGAATGCTATGGGAGTTACTCTTGCCAAAAGATTGGCTCCATCCTCCGAAATAAGCAGAATGTCCTCATCGAAAATGTAGTCGTCCACATAATCAACGACTCCCGATGCTCCATAGTACGGATATATTCCTTGTTTTCGATTGCCACTTGTTATAGGAATACGCTGGCTATCAAGATTCTCTCCTATTTCTGGCAACGTTTTTATTGGAAGCCTCTTTGAATTCAAAACCGGATCACCGAACATCTCGATAAATTGCAATTTCATAAATTCATCAAGAAGTTGTAATTGCTGCTGTCGCTTGCTTATTATCCCTTCGACTTTACTAAGGACGGAAACTATTTCCTTTTGTTGTTCAATATCAACCAAGTTGAATTCTTCGTTTTTGTAATCTCTAAAATAAATATGCGGAATGGTTGCACCGGAAAAATACTTTTCCAAATGCATATATCGTACAACATAACAAAGATATTCCGGAAGGATATTATCCTTAGGCAAGAGGTATTGCATTGTTCCAATAACGGATGAATTGGCAGGCAACAGCATCGTTCGGCCTATTCCTGCGCCATCCTTGACAACCGCAACACAAGGCTTCTTTTGTTGATAAAAATCCACATTGCCAATATATCCGGCTGCACCATAAATCGGATAAGCTCCGGTTTTACCTTCCACATCGCTTTGCTTTAAATTGGAAGACGCTTTTTCACAAACATCACTTAGTTTAACTTTCATTTCACACCATTTAACTTGCTACAATATTCGACGTTATTTAACTTTAACAAGTGCGGCAATTGCAACGATTAAAGCAGCCACACTCATCATTCCGGAAAAAACGCTCATTATATAGTTCTTGTCCTGCTCCTTTTTTATATCATCCGATGCACCCCAAAAAATTACCATACAACAGAATGCCGTAAAAGATATAAACGCCACAACTATTACAAAAATTATGACACCTATAACCGGAAGCCCTTGTACTACATTGATTTTTATGATTTTGACGAATTCCACATCTAAGGCTACTATCCCTACCGTACCCAAAACTGCTATTGCTCTATAAATAAAACTGACTATCCAGGCAAACGGTGCAGCAGTAAAAGCACCATTTTTGCTTCCCTTCCCGGAAAGTATAGAAAAAATTGCAGGAAAGATATCCCACCAATGTTTTTTAGGTGGAATCTGTTCCACGTTTAACGGTGGTTCCGCTGTTTCATTCTTTTCATTTACTTTCTCTTGCGCTCGAATAATCGCTTCAGCAAGTTTTTCATAATCAATGCTGACCACTACTTCTTGTTGCTTTTCTTTGATCGGCTCCATAGAAAGTTGCTCCGACTCCACCTTTGGAGGCTCCGCAAGGAGAGTTGCGCCCTCAACACCACCCCCAGCGCACGGCTCCTCCGCTTGCCCTACTTGCATTGCTTTTTCATCCATGTTTTCTGCCATATTCTCTCCTATTCTATCGTTTGATTCGTAGTTGTCTTTGCTCGTTATATTCATCCCAAGTTTTCCCAAACACAACCTTTGCGCATTGTTCTCGCAAAGCATTTCTAAAAGCCTTCAAAAAACTTGTTGTTATGCCTAACGTTCCTTTGCGCTCATACCCATATCTCCAATTCACAAAAGCATTGGAAATCGAGTTCAGGTCACTTTCTCTCCATCCGTCGACGTAATGACTTGTATACATCCTTATTTCTTCCGCCATATCATTCGGTAGCTTTGCAAACAGTTCTTGCAATTTGTGATTGCTTTCGGCTTTCTTCCCAAGACGTTCCAACAATACCTTTAGGAAGATTTCTGCAGAAAATGCAGAGTTGGTTATTTGTGCCGAAGCATACTCTAAAAAGAATCCATTGGGCACAACCTCAAGCATATCCGCACAATCCGCATACGCACAGCCTTGGCAAAACATCTCATCCAATTGCGCGAGGGTCATCATTTCAGTAACTCTTCCAGTTTTGCCAAATCAGCAGCTATATCTGTATTCAGTTTTTTGATCTCCGCCATAATCACACTTGGCGCCGGATACTCTATGGGTTTGACTTCTGTTTTTTTGTATTTGTTGATAGATAGATCGTATCCGTTTTTTACTATTTCCTCTTT
>DMCI01000046.1 GCA_003445835.1 Clostridiales bacterium | reverse complement strand
TCGTCCGTGGCAAGGGCGGCGTAAGACGACATATCCGAAGAGGAAAACTCATCCACCACCAAGCGGTCGGTGAATACCGTCGGCAACGCAAGGCGTTTGGAAAGATGGCAGACCGCCATCCGCTTTTCCAAAAGTTCTATCGGTTGATACTGCATTTTGCTGGTGCGAAGCCCCGGGTCGCCCGCGTCGTCCTCGCGGTTGATATAAGTGACGTCCTTGCCGTAATAGGCGGCAAACAACGAGCACATCGTCGGGTACACCCCGCTGTAAGAAGGAAGCGCCTTTTCAATATGGATGATCAAGGTGTCGTTCAGCACTTCGCCAACGCTGACGGCAACGATCTTTCCGTCCACGCGGATCATTGCGGTCAAGAGGGTCAACTCGTCCATTGCGTCCAAAAGGCGGACGCAACAATCGTACTCCGTCAGTTCCTCTTCCGAGCGCGGCGCAAGCGCCTTGTGCTCTTCCAAAAAGGCGTAAACGGCGGGAAGATCCTCTTTGCCGAAGGGTAAAAACTCATAGTTGGGGTAGCTTTTCAAAAAGCGGTTTTTGTGGTTTTTTTGTCCGTGGTACTTTTTGCCCTTGTACTCGGCAAGATCGGACGCCAGATAAAGATAGTCGGAATAGTCGCGGTAACTTTTGATCTCAATGGCGGGATAGCGGGCGGCAAGCGCCGTTAAGTCATCGTCGTCCACCGAATTGAAGACGAGGTCGCCGCCTTTTGCCCTTTCATACTCCTCGATCAAACGAAAGCCTTCCTCGGCGGAAGTCCCGCGCGGCGTCATAAAAAGATCGTTGCCGAAAAGTTTGTCTTTGATGATGACGCCCCCGTCGTAGAAGGCGATCTCGGTACCGAAGTACCCCGACCACATATACATCACGCCGATGGCTTTGGTGCATATCCTCGCGGAGGATGCAAGGTAGGGGCGGATGGTGGAGATATCCTTTTTGTCTATTTTGCGAAAATCAAGCATACTTTATTATACAACGAAATTGCGGCTTTTTGCACGAAAATATGCGAGGTATAAAATGAAAATATTCGTTAGCGGTGGGCAGTTTTTTGTAGACGGATTTGCCGTCAGGCGCGCTTTCTCCTTGGACGAGGGGGAGCGCCGCCTGCTTTGCTTTGTGTCGGAAGGGGGTTGCGGGTGTTGCTTTGCCACGGTGCAAGGCGGCAAACTGTTGCTCACGGGGGAAGGCGTCGATTTGATCCGCCGAAAGGAGGGGGTCGAACTTTGCCCCGCGCCCCGCCTGCCCGCCTGCTTGCGCACCCAAAGAAGCATTGACCTCCGCGTGGGAGAAGAGGATTTTTGCGTGGAATGCGCGCCGCCTTTCCGTCTTACGGTGTCGGGCGCCGCGTCTGCGGAATGGAAGGCGTCGACGACCCTTTTTGCACCGCGTTTTGAACGGATCAACGGGCAAAAGGACGCCATCGTCAAACTTTCCGCATCCTGCCCCGAGGGGGAATACCTTGCGATGATCGCTTTGTCAAAAAGCTCGGCGCGGCTTTTGTTGGAAACCTTTGGGGAAAGCATCCTTTGCCGCGGCAACGAAGTCGTAGTCAAGCGCCGCTACGACGATTTGCGACAACGAACGGTCACGACCGCTTATCTTTGGCAAGGAGACGGCTTTAAGTGTTCTAAAATGATAAAATGCGCAAACGATCATACGTTCAGGCAAGAGGAGATGGGGCGCCTGCTTTTGGAAGCCGTCCTTGCGGAAGACGAAGAGGCAGTCAAAAACCTTCTCTCCCCCGAAATTGCGGACGCGGGAGCGATGGCGGATTACTTCGGAAAGATCCTTTGCGTCGAAACGCCTCTTTTTGACAAAAGCCCCACCGCCGTCACCGCCATTACCCGACGAGGAACGGAACTTGTCGCCGTCACCTACGATTTTGACTTTGACGAGGCGGGAAGGATACAAAACGTTCGATCGGACGAAGAATAAACGGTCAATCGTATTGCCATCGACAAAGGTTTGTGATACAATAAGGAAAACGAAAAAAGAGGTATCATTATGAAGGTCGTATTAACCGCAGATGTGAAAAACAAAGGAAAGAAAGGCGATATCATCAACGTCAACGACGGCTATGCGATGAACTTTTTGCTCCCCAAGGGGCTTGCCGTAGCGGCAACCGCGGGCGCGGTCAACGAAACCAACCAAAAGAAAGCGGCGGAGATCGCCCGTAAGGAAAAGGAACTTGCGGCGGCAAAAGCGGCGGCGGAAAAACTCAACATGGCGACGGTCACCGTTTACGTCAAATGCGGCGAAAGCGGAAAATTGTTTGGCAGCGTGACCAGCAAGGAGATCGCCGAGGAACTCAAAAAGCAAGGCTACGAAGTGGACAAAAAGAACATTATGCTGGAAGAGCCCTTGAAAAAACTGGGCAGAGCCACCGTGGAAGTGAAGTTATATCCCGGGGTCAAAACGAAAATCAACGTAGTCGTTTCGGAGTTGAAATAAATGAGTTTATAAATAAAGAATGCATTGTCGAAATTAGGCAATGCATTTTTTTATTTGGAATAAATTTTTTCGCTTACGCTCATAATAACAGCGAGGTGAAAAAGATGAAAGGACTCAGATGCGGAACAAGTAACTGCGAACATAACGAATGCGAACGCTGTATGGCGGGGATCATCGACATCGGCGTGGGCGGCGTTTGCAAAAGCAAGGTCAAGCGCGCCGGAGGCGAACTCTCACAGATATTTGCCAATTACGAAGCCGCGCCCGAAGCGGACATCCTTGACAACGTGGACACCGTCGTACAATGTTCCGCCGACTGCATTTTCAACGTGAACAGTATGTGCGGCCTCGAAGCCATCAACATCGAAGACGGCTTGGTCAAGACCAAATGTATGACGCGCAAACGCACTTAAAACGGCTGCGAAACGATGCCTAAAAAGAACAAACGGCGACCTACCGAGTAGGATCGCCGTTTTTTTGTGCGTTACACCGTCGCGCCGAGGTCAAACGCCTTTTTGACGCCGGGATTTCCTTGGATATCGTTCGGGTCGGTGACGTCGCCGACGAAAAGCGTGTCCGTAAACTCCACGTCGTCAAAGCAATCCACCCAACCTTGCACGCCCTTCACCGTGCCTTCCGGCGTAAAGGATTCGTTCTCGGTCGCCGTCGCAAGCAAATAGACCTTTTTGAATTTGTAGGGTCTGGAATAGAGGGAATTGGCGCGGTCGATCAACGTTTTCATCTGTCCGCTCATTCCGTAGTAATAGACGGGCGTCGCCCACACGATGACTTCCGCTTGCTCCATCTTATCCGCTATGGCGTTGGCGTCGTCGTCGATCACGCAATGCCCGATATTTTGACAAGCAAAACATCCTTTACAAAAAGCAAGCTTTTTGTCCTTTAACGAAACGACTTCCACGTCGTTGCCCGCCGATCTTGCGCCCTCGGCAAAAGCCAATGCGAGCGCTTCGGAATTGCTGTTACGTCTGAGACTTGTCGTAATGATCAAAACTTTTTTCATTTTATCCTCCGTAAGAAATGGTAATAGTCACGTTGTCTTTATCAAGCAACGCTCTCAGTTCATTTGTCGATTTATCCACGATCTTTCCGAGCTTTGTATACGCCCAAGTATTTGACCCGTAAAAAAGGACGATCTGATCCCCGGAATACAAAACGACGTCGCCGGCTTCCGTGGTGATCCGCGTATCGCTTTGCGGAAGCGTCGTTCCGAGATCCCCCACCTGCTCAAACCCACCGTATGGCGACATATTCACAACGAGCGGATCGGGTGAAACAAGTTGTTTTAAAGCGTTTACCGACTCGTTGTTTTGCCACTCGACGGAAACTTCCGTATCGTTGACGAACAAACGCAGATCTTTTTTCACAGTATCTCCTCCCTCGGACTTCGGCGTCACTTCGACAAGCCAGTTTTGTAACGTCTTTTCGCTTACGTTTGCGGAAAACCGCTTTCCTTGCAACCAGGTGCCGCTTCCCGCCTGCGCCGCCAAGGCGTCGTCGCTTTGTCCGATATCACTGGACCCGGAAGTGCAAAACGGAATGACGGTGATCCCTTCAAAGTTTTTGCTTTCCACAAACGTACTCATAATGCGCGGCGCTTGTCCCCACCATATCGGATAACCGAGATAAAGGATCTTGCATCCCTCAAGGTCGATCTTACTTGCGATCTCGGGACGAGCGCTCGGATCATTTTGCTCCTTTGACGTCCTGCTGTTTGCGTCGCCGTAGTTCAGATCCGCGCTCGTATACGCTTTGGAGGGAAGGATCTCTTTCCATTCCGCGCCCGTAAGCCGCGCTATCTTTTGGGCGACGCCTTTTGTCGTACCCGTAGCGGAAAACACGACGACCAAGGCATCCTTCGCATCGACCTCTTGCAAAGCCGTGTCGGAAGACCCCTGTTGGCTATCTTTGGGTCGATCGCTTTCGCCGCACGCAGCACAGAAGACCACCAAAGAAAAAAGCAGTATGACAAATAGAATACCGATAACGATCCGCTTCATATTCTATTTAAGATACGTTTTAAAAAACGTTTCGAGTTTGGCAAACGGGATCGCGCCGTTTTTGCCGCCGTCGTACAGATCGACGTGCGACGCTTTCGGAATAAGAAGCAACTCTTTGTTATCGACGTACTTGCCGTTTGCGACCATATTTGCGTATGCGTCTTTGCCGAAGTAACAGGAATGCGCCGCCTCTCCGTGGACGATCAAAACCGCGGAACGGATCTCTCCGGAATACGCCAAGATCGGTTGATTGATAAAACTTTCGCATCCGATCACGTTCCACCCTCCGTTTGAGTTGAGCGAACGGGGATGGTATCCGCGCTTCGTTTTATAATAGTCGTAGTAGTCTTTCACAAACAAAGGCGCGTCTTCGGGAAGAGGATCCACCACCCCACCGCCGAGTTTGTATTCGCCGTTTTTCAGGTCGACGAGACGTTGCGCGCACATCGCCGCGCGCTTGGCGTATCGCGCTTCCTCGTTGTCTTCCCCGTCAAAATACCCTTTTGCGTTTACGCGCGTCATATCGTACATCGTCATAGCCGCCGTCGCCTTGACGCGGGTATCCAACGCCGCCGCATTGATGGCAATGCCGCCCCATCCGCAAATGCCGATCATACCGATCCGATCCGGGTCGACCGCTTTTTCAAGCGAAAGAAAGTCCACCGCCGCCATAAAATCCTCGGTGTTGATATCCGGCGACGCCATATAGCGGACTCGTCCACCGCTTTCCCCCGTAAAAGACGGATCGAACGCGATCGTAAAGAAGCCGCGTTCCGCCATCTTTTGCGCATATAATCCCGAGCACTGTTCCTTCACCGCGCCGAAAGGCCCGCTGACGGCGATTGCCGGCAATTTTCCTTTTGCATTTTTTGGAATGTACGCATCCGCCGCCAAAGTGATGCCGTAACGATTGACAAAAGTTACTTTGCGATGATCCACTTTGTCGCTTTGCGGAAAAGTCTTATCCCACTCGCGCGTCAATTTGAGTTTTTCTTTTTTTATCATTTAATATCCTCCAAACGGTTGAATTGCAAACCATTACGTGCTACAATGACATTATAAAACCTAAACCTAACTTTACGTCAATACTTTTTTCAAAAAAAGGAGAGCTTATGTATACGATAGGTCAAGTATCCGAAATGTTTCACCTTCCGATATCTACTCTTCGCTACTACGACAAGGAAGGATTGTTCCCCCAAATGACGCGCAGGTCGGGCATCCGCAAATTCGGAGAAGGCGAACTGGAAGCGTTGCGCGTGATAGAATGCTTAAAAAAATCCGGGCTTGAGATCAAAGATATCAAGCAGTTTATGACGTGGTGCGTCGAAGGCGCGTCCACCTACCCCGACCGCAAAAAACTGTTTGAAAACAGAAAAAGGATCGTGGAAGAAGAGATCGTGCGATTGCAAAAGACCCTCGATATGCTGAAATTCAAATGTTGGTATTACGACACTGCCATCCGCGACGGCAACGAAAAAAATCTTTCCGCAATGATCCCCAACGGGCTTCCGCCCGAGGTCCGAAAACTGTACGACAACGCTCACTCTTGAAAAACACAGATCGGACCGTGACAAAAAAGAAGACCCCCGACAAACGTCGAGGGTTTCTTTTTCTTAAAAGGTTTAGATTGAA
>DMCI01000023.1 GCA_003445835.1 Clostridiales bacterium | reverse complement strand
GCGCTAACAAGATCACCGTCAACGGCGGCGTGTTCAACGGCGGCATCCAGAGTGCGGGTTACGTTGCTTGCGGCATCTACGTTGCAAACAGTGATACCGTAGTCGTCAACGGCGGTACGTTCAACGTCACCGACGGCGTTGGTATCCTTGCCCGCAGCGGCAACACCACCGTCGGCGCGGACGTCGTCTTCAACGTGACGGGCGACGGGCATCTCGGCAAGGTCGGCGACAGCAAAGTCACCGTTCCCGCGGGCAAAGTCCTCGTTTTGGATCTTGCGGCAGGTTATCCGGGCGGTGAACCCACTCTTACGAACAACGGCACTTACGAAGTGCAAATTGTGGAGGTATGATATAAAATGAAACTCAGGTCCCTTGGTTGCATCGTTTTATTTGTTGCGATACTCGTTTGCATGGCACTTCCCGTGCAAGTGACGTTGGCCGAGGCGACCCCCGTCCTCTTGCTTTCGGGCAAGATGGAAAACGGCGAAGCGGTGGTGACCGCGACGCTCAGAAACAACGAAGGCATTTCCGAAATGCTTTTGAATTTGGAATACGATAGGGAGAAGCTCACGCTTGCGGAATGCAAGCAGGAGCAAGCCCTGTCCGGATTGGAAATGCTTCCCAGCGGAAGCTACGACATTTATCCTTACGCGATAAGCTGGTCCGGCGACGCCAACGACTCTTCCGTCGGAAAGCTTTTGACCCTGCGCTTTTCGGTCAAAGACGGAGCGGAAGGCGATGCGTTCGTGCGGTTTACTTACAAGCGCGACCGTGATGTCGTTTACCGCGCGGGAGGCGAGTATAAGACGCGCAACTTGATGGCGGATACCTTGACGATCAAACTTGCTTCCGGTGAAGCGACCGAGTTCGTTTCGGATAACGTCGGCGCCGACGCGCTTTCACCCCAAAAGGAAAGCAACGTCGCGTTGGTGGCGGGGCTTTCGGTCGGCGGCGCAGTCGTGATCGTCCTTGCGATCACCATCCCTTGGCTTATTGCAAAAAGAAAGAAAGTGACAGAATGATGAAAACGGCACAGTTGAAAAAAAGAATAAATTTGATCATTCCGCTTGCGACGGTATTCTTCGTTATGCTTTTGGTCTTTGTGTTGTGCGTTCCGTCGGTCGCATTGGCGCAAGGGGAACCCGTACAGATCTCTCTCGGAGAAAAAACGGTGCATCGCGGACAAACCTTTTCGATGGACGTCAACGTTACGCAAAACGGCGGTTTGACTTCCATGATGTTGATCGTAAATTACGATCATACGGCGATGACGCTGGTCGACGTAAAGCGCGGCGCGGGGCTGCCGTCCATGACGATGACCCTCACCAACACCGATACCGAAGTCGGATACGGCGCCAACGATTTTTCCATTCTGTTTGATGCCGTTGCTCCCACCACCGAAACGGGCGTCGTGGCGCAACTGGTGTTTGAATCCAATATCGAAGCGTCCATCGGCGATTATCAAGTGACCGTCACCTACGACGAAGGCAACACCAACAGCGCTTATCAGCAACCTGTGGCGCTTGACATCCAAAACGGCACGGTGCACTTGATCGCGGGTGAGTTCTCCGCCAAATATCTGGATTGGGACGACAGCGTCCTCTATGAAAAGGACTACAACGACGGCGACGTCCCCGCTTACGTGGGACAGACGCCCGCCAGAGCGGAAGACGACTGCTACACCTACGCGTTTTCGGGGTGGCAGGGTGAGATCTCCGATCAAACCAACGTCTTGCTGTATCGCGTCATCTATGCCGCCACGCCAAAGGTCTACACCGTCTTTTACTACGTAGACGGCTATACGACCGAGAGGGACGGCACTATTGACGAAGACGACTACTTCTTCTCGGAGGAAAAGGCGTACGGCTCGGACGTAAACTTGGACTATTTGCCCAGACGTTCCGGTTATACCTTCTTCGGATGGTATGCCGATGAAAGCTTTTCGCAACCGCTTTTCGGTTTGCAAATGCCTTCGACCAACATCCGCGTTTACGGTTATATGCGTTACAACGTTCGCGTCGCGGATATCCCCAAGATCCGTTTGTCCTATACGGAGATCAGCAAAACCGAGATCCAAGTGGATGCGCGCATAACGTACAACCCGGGCATCAACGGTATGATCCTTACGTTGGATTACGATCACGATGCGGTACGGCACGTACGCTTCACGAGAGGCACGGCGCTTTCCACGATGCAATTTACCACCACGAACGAAGCGGGCGGATTGGATCAGGAAAACTTCAAGTTCTACTGGGAGAGTGCGACCAATAACATGGAACGCGGCTTGATCCTGTCGATGGTCTTTGACGTATCGGCTGCCGACATCGGCGTCTATCCCGTCACGTTTACGTACGACGAGACCACGGACGCAACTTACGTAAGTGGCGTGGGTGAAACGTTGTACACGCGGTTGGATATCGTGGGGACGGCGCTTCCCGTGGGTGAAAGATTCTATTGGAGAGAGCCGGTGGGCGAAACCTGGATCGACGTGACCAGTACGGACGGCAAGCCCCTCGACGTGGAATTGCACGTGGAGGCCGTTGACCTTCCCATCGCGCAGGAGTCCATTGAAAATCTCCAAAAGAGAAACTTGGGGATCAAAAATATGTACAGCGTCAAATTGGTCCGAGACGGGGAAGTCGTTACGAGTGAAAACGACCTTCGCGTATCGATCGGACTCACCGAAGCGGAACTGAAATCGGAAAATCTTTTGCTTTGTTACGTCGACGGTAACGGAAAGCTCGTAGAATACGACTTTTCGGTAGAAGACGACGCTGCGGTGTTCCATATGCGCAATATCGAGTATTGGGTGTTGGTGGGTGACCTTCCCGCCTCCGAAGAAAAAGGGTCGGCAGGGTGGATGCCCGAAATGATCCGCACGGTATTGCTTCCCAGTTTGCTTTCCATAGCAGTCCTCGCATACGCGATCCTCTTGCTTGCAAAGAACAGAAAATATAAAGAACAAATAAACAACTCCAAGGAGAAAGGAGGTAACAAGAAATGATTTTATCAGTAGAAAGCGGGTTTTTGACAAAATTCGCATGCAGCGGCACCGATTGTTTGAGCTATATCATCTCATTGATCGATATCTTTACGGTTTTGTACTTGGCGTATTGCGCCAGCTTCCGCGTAAACAAAGGTGTCCGTATCTTCGGCTGGGTCTGGGCGGCGGCGGTGATCGCGGCGACGGTGACGATCGTGGCGATCCATACTTGCTTGTTCACCTTGGTGTCCGCGCTCTTTACGGCGCTTATCTTGATGGCGCTTTTCGGCGTGACGTTTGAGAGCATCTCAAATAAGAAGGAAGAGCCCAAAGAGGAAAAGAAGGAAGAAAAGCCCGCGCAAGCGGTTGTCTGTCCCTTCGCCGCGTTTGCTTGCCCGATGGGTCAGCAACCGATGCACCCCGTGGCTCCTGCGCCGCAACCTGCGGTTGAAGAAAAGGAAGTGGCGGCGGATAAGGACGAGGCTCTCAGTTTGAGCGAAAGTTTGGCGTTGGCAAAAGAGACCAAGACGGCTTCGGAAGTCATCAACAAAAAGTACGTTGCCGATTTCTTGAGACTGAACTTCGGCAACGCCGTCGAGTGCAATATGCGCGCCAATTACACCAAGACAAACCTTCCTTTGGCGGATACGCATTACGCCATCGGTAAAAACGGCAAGAAATGCTTCGTCTACGTCTATGAAACGGATGCGGCGGTTGTGCTTTTGTTGCGTCTTACCGAAAAATACGCCGAAAGCGTCCGTGCGGGCGGGCACAGGATCCTGCGTTCCGCGTTCCCCAAGGCAAAAGACCCTTGGTACAGCGTGATCGTGGACGATACTTACACGGAGACGGATATTCAAGAGATCCTGTCCGACGCCTGCAATATGGTGGAATAACAAAAACCCTAAGCGAAAGCCACTTTGAGTAACGGACGACGGCGCGCGGAATAAGTTTTTTCGATTAGGCGCGTAAAGTGCTTGCAAAACTTTTTTTGCTGTGCTACAATATCGTTACCCAATGGACAGTTAGCTCAGTTGGTAGAGCGTCTTCTTGACGTGGAGAGGGTCAGGGGTTCGAGTCCCTTACTGTCCACCAATTAA
>DMCI01000013.1 GCA_003445835.1 Clostridiales bacterium | reverse complement strand
GCGGGGGAGTACAAATTCGTTTCTTACAAAGCGACGTCGGGCGGCGTCAGCGTGGAGTACAAAGCGGGCGAAACCTATATGGGGGTCACCGTTGAGGCGGACGCCGTAACTTTGGAACTCAAAAAGGACGGCACCTACACCTTTACTTCCACCATCCCCGGCTTTACCGTTTCCAACAGCGGCACGTGGGAAAAGGACGGCAAAACCATCAAGTTTGACGACGAGTATACCGCCGAACTCAAGGGCAAGACGCTTACCATGGAAATGGGCAACGCCACCTTTACGATGAAGAGGTAACGAAAACTGTGTTTTCGGCATAAAAAACATAGGGCGAAAACGCTTTTGCGGCGGGAGGAGACTTCCGTCGCAAATTTTTTTAAAAGAATTTGTTTCACCCCCTTGAATCCGCGCCCGCGCTATGATAGAATAATATATACTTAAATAAGTTGCTTGCTTGAAAATTCTGTTTCCGGAGGGAAAAGCATGAAAAAACTTTTGATCATAGTACCCATCGTGATCGTCGTCGCGGCAGCGACCGTTCTCGGTCTGTTTGCGGCGGGCGTCTTTGGCAAAAACGCCGAGGAACCCGTGGCGTATGCGGTGGATGCAACCAAAAGTGAACCGGGCGTTTTCAAGGACTTCGGTACGGACGCGTATTTTGACATCCGCGCCGACCGTGATCCTTCCACTTCGTTGGATAATTACGTGATCGTCCGCGACAACAAGGGCAACAAGGTGCCTTTGAAGAGTGCTCGCCAAGGGGACGGCGTTTACCGCATCTCCGCCCGCGACGGGTTCAAAGCGCGTTCTTCCTATCAGATCTGGGCGACGGGCGCGGAATTCGTTGCCGAAAAATACGCGGGTCTGGATACTTTCATCTTTATGACCACGGGTGAGGAGAAGGAAGTCGTTGCCGTCAACCCCGCCATCAAGCAAACGGCGCTTGCCGGCACGGTGGTGGAAACCGTTGCCGTGGATGAAAACGTCTTTTACAACATCGTCCTGCCCGAAGCGGCGGCGGAGCGTTACCAAGAGGGCGACGTGATCCTTGCCAAAAAGCCGACGGACGGAGTCCTCTCGGATAGCTTCAACGTGCTTTACGCCGGCGACATCGAGGGCTACAGTTATCAGGGCGTCGATTTCAACGGCAAGGCAGCCTATTACGTCCTTCGCACTTCCGAAGTCGTTGACGGCAAGGAGGAAGTCTACTGCCGTTTGGCGGAGATCAACGAAGTGGTCACCGAGCTTGACGTTTACAAGACTTTGACCATTGACGAAAACAACTTCTCCGTTAACGAGGAGATGCTGCAGCAAGCATTGGAAGACAGCGAGTTCACCGCCGCGGTGTACGAGGCGGCGCTTGAAACGTACGACCTTTTCAGCGGTCAGTTTGAAAAGACGGTCAAAGACAGCCCCAAAATGGTGGCGAAGTTCGAATACGACGTCAATACCGACAAGATCCAACTCAACTTTTACTTTACCATCACCCTTGCCAAGGGGATGGACGTCGTCTTTGCGGTCAAAAACACCATCTACATCACGCCCAATATCAACTTCGATTACGAGATCGACGGCACCGACCTCGACTTGCAACTCGACCTCGGCGTGAATCTCAAGACCACCACCGTTTGCACGATCGATATGGAGACCACCGACGCAAAACTTCAAGCCACCGATATTGAGGACTTCAAAAAGAAGTTTAAGGAGATCGTCTCCGGCAAAACGGCGGAGAAGGGCATCGTCGGGGCGGAACTTCCGATCTATTCCTACAAATACCCGATCTACTGCTTCGTTCTCGGTATCGAATTCGGCGTGGATATCAACCTCGGCATCAAAGCGCAGATCGCCTTTGAGTACGATTACAACACCGATATCACCGTGGGCGTTACCTACGTCAACGGCGATTTCAATCACTACAAGAGCATCGAAACTTCCTCTTCCGCAAAAGACCTCGTCCTTCTCGGCAAGCTCCGTGCGGAGGCAGGCGTGTACGTCAAGTTGACTGCCAGTCTTTTGGAAGTTGCGGGTGTCGGCTTCAAAGTAAAAACCGGCGCGTATGCAGAGCTCGGCGGACAACTCCGCTTGGATATGAAGGCGGTTTTGGAGGATAAGACCGCTCGTGTTTTGAAAGGTTACTACGTGACGGGCGGCTTGTATCTTGCCCTCGGTTTTGAGGTCAAAGCCGGCGTCACCATCCCCGTCATTGATAAGTGGGTCGGATGGGATAAGTATTGGGAGCCCGCAAGATGGGAGTTCCCCCTCTTTGAGTTCGGCTCCAAGTATTTGGTCCACTCCTTGGTCAACAACGATATGTCGATGGAGATCCAGGGCAAAGTCGCCGAAGTCAAGAGTATCAAGGTCAACGCCTTCGACCTTTACGAAGTAAACGACGCCAACGGCATTGAGATCGGTATCGATGCCTTTGACGTGGAGTATTTGGATGGAGCGGAAAACTTCATTTCCTTTGAAAACGGCTTGGTCAAAGTTAATCCCACCGTGGGTACCGAGTTTACCGCCAAGGTGAAGATCTCCGCCAAATCGGATAGTAACGTCACCGGCACCATCACCTTCCACAAGGCTGCCGTGATGCCCACTTGCGAGGAGACGACCCTTGCCTTTGATAAGCTGAACCCCACCGACCTCACTTTTGAAGTCAAAGTCAATCAATCCACCTTTATCAAGATGACGGGCGAGGGGATCGTGGAAAACTATTACGCCGTTGCGTCTGACGGCGCGGTCACGATCGCCAAGACCTTCCTTTCCGATCTTGCCGTCGGCGAGCACGTCTTTACTTACGTCACCGATAAGGGGCGCGTGTATTTGACCGTCAACGTTATCGACAGTACCCCCATCACGGCAAACAAAGTTGCCGCCACCTTCTTAAAGAGCGGCAAAGCCAACGTTGCGTTCAATCTCACCCTTTCGGGCAGCAAAGTCACCGAGGTAGAGGGCGCGGCGAAGGGCGAGTACAGCGTGGACAGCGCGGGTACTTTGGTGTTCTACGGCATTTATTTGATGAACAAAGAGCCGGGCGACTATCCGTACGTCGTCAAGGCGTCCAACGGCACTTCGCTCGATCTTTTGATCACCGTCAAGGACGACCGCCTGCCGGAGATCCTTACCACCTACTATAACTTCGGCAAAAACGCCGGCGTCAAAAACGACGTCGTCGTGCCGTACGTTTCCTACGAGTATGCGCTTACTTCGGTCACGGGTGAAAGCATCCAAAAGACAAATTACCGCATTGCGGAGGATACGCTTACCATTAAGAAGGAATTCCTCTCCACGCTTGCTCAAGGCGAGCACGAATTTACGTTGATCTTCAATAACGGAAGCGAATCCCGCCACGGACGCGTTACGGTCAAGGTGTCGGACAGCGCGACGATCATCGCCGCCGTCCCGACCGCGGTGTTTGACCTTAACGATCCCAAGGATGCGGAGTTCAAGGTGCTTGCCACCGCGTCGATCACCCTTTCGGGTCCCGGTTTGAACCAGAGTTCTTACAGGATCTCCGACGCGTCGATCTTCCTTTTGAAGAATTATCTTAAAAATTTTGCGGTCGGTGAGTACGACTTTACCGTAAACGCGGCAACCGCTTCCGCTTCTTTGAAGCTGTACGTCGTCGATACTTCCGTGCCCGAGATCGAATCGGCGGAAGGCGGCGTGATGACCATCGAGTACGACAAGGCAAGGACCGGCGAGCGCTTCTTTGAGATGTTGCTTGCGGGCGCGTCCTTTGACAAACTGGACGGCAACGGCATCACGGCGGATTGCTATACCGTCATGCAGGACGGGGCGACCGGCGCCACCAGGATCACTTTGAAGGCGTCCTACCTCGACTCCTTGCGCGTGGGCAATTACGAGTTCAACGTCCTTACCGACGTGAACGTTTCCACTTTGGTCGTAAACGTGGTGGATTCCCGTAAGCCCGAAGCGGTCTCCGAAACCAGCTTGACCTATCAATTGGGGACGCAGCAGAAGAGAACGGTAAACTTCAACAACTACGAACACGGCTTAAAGGCCATTGCGGTCAAGGGCGGCGGCGATATTTCGGTCTACTCCGGCGATTGCGACTTTGACAGGATGAGCGGCGCGTTTACGCTGAACGAGTCCTATCTCGAGTCACTTTCCGCAAACACCTACGTCACTTTGTTCTTGACTTTTGACGACGCGGCGTCCACTTCGATCTCCGTTACCATCGCGGTCGGCGGCGCAAACGCCTAAACGAGGCGCAGAAAAGGGGAACAGCGGCTTCTCCGCCGCAAAAAAACAGAAAAGGGAAAGGAGGGCTAAAATATGAGCAATATTGTAGTTTCGTCAATTTTGTCGGCACTCGGCGGTAAAGCCAAGATCGCTATTTTGGTGGTCTGTGCGCTGATCTTACTTGCGATAATCTTCGTCATCATTTATTTCGCACGCAAGAAAAAGCATGAGCAAAGGTCGGAAGAGAAACCAAAGGCAGCCCTCCCGGTGGAAGAAAAAAAGCCTGAGGAACCCCTCATTGCGCCCACTTACGTAGAGGACGTGCCCGAAGAGTTCCCCGAGGAGACCGCCTCGGAAGAATCCGAAGAGGATCACGAGGTCACCCTCAGTGAATCCATCGCCGCAGCGAAGGATTCCGGTACGGCGGGCATCGTCACCAAAAAGTCCGTGATCGAGCACCTTGCCGCCAAGTTCGGCGACAACGTGGAACTCAACGGTAGGGAAAATCGTACCCCCAACGGCAAGCTTTTGATGTCGGACAACCACTTTGCTTTCTCAAAGGACGGCAAGAGGGTCTGCTTCGCTTACGTTTATCAAGACGACGACGGTGACGTCATCGTTTTGCTTCGTACCACGGCGGAACATGCGCACGCCATCCGCGCCGCGCACCCGCATACCGGCGCAAAGAGCGCCTTCCCCAAAAACAAGGAGAAGGATTGGTACAGCGTGGTCATAGACGACAGCTTTACAGCAAATGACGTTTACGAAATGTTGGACGTCGCCGCGTATAACATCATCGGTAAGTTTGCTCCCGTTCAAGAGGAGCCGGAGGAAGAGGAAGAAGTTTCTCTCAGCGAATCGCTTGCCGCGGCAAAGGACGTCGGCGCCGCCGGTCTCGTCACCAAAAAATCGATCATCGATCACCTCTCCGCCAAATTCGGCGACAAGGTGGAACTTAATGGCAGGGAGAACCGCACGCCCAACGGCAAACTTCTCCTTTCGGACAACCACTTTGCTTTTGCGCCCAATGGCAAGAGAGTTTGCTTCACTTACGTCTACGAGGACGATGAAGGCGACGTGGTCATCCTTCTTCGTACTACGGCGGATCACGCGAAAGCCATCCACGAAGAGCACGAAGGCACCTGCGTCAGAAGCGCTTTCCCCAAGAATAAGGAGAAAGACTGGTACAGCGTGGTCATAGACGACAGCTTTACCGAACAGGACGTTTACGAGGCGTTGGATCGCGCGGCGATAAACATCATCGGCGGCGCTCCGGCGGAACACGAGTTTACCCTCAGCGAGTCGCTTGCGGCGGCTAGGGAGAGCGGCGTTTCCGGCATCGTTACCAAGAAGTCGGTCATCGACTATCTTGCGGAGAAGTATGGCGACAACGTGGAGCTGAACGGCAGGGAAAACCGTACGCCCAACGGCAAGCTGTTGATGTCGGACAACCACTTCGCTTTGTCGGGGGATAAGCGCGTTTGCTTCACTTACGTTTACGAGGATGAAGGCAAGGTCATAATGCTTGTCAGACTGGATGAAAAGACCGCCGCCGCGGTACACGCGGAGCATAGCCACACCTGCGTCAGAAGCGCCTTCCCCAAAAATAAAGACAGGGATTGGTACAGCGTGGTCGTAGACGGTTCCTTTACCGGCGCCGTCGTATACGAGGTGCTTGACAAAGCGTACGCTTACGTATTGAAAAAGTAATTTATCGGTCGGGCGCGGAGCCGAACGCGCCCGATCCCGACTTGATCGGCAAATAAAACTATTGAGGGATCAACTATGAAAAGACTGCTTGTTACCGTAATTTCCGTATTGCTTATCGTGGCGTTTTCCGCGTTTACTTTTACTTCGTGTAAAAAAGAGGATTACGTATCTTTTACGATGACGATAGGGGAAAGCGGTACCTTTAAGATCCTTCAATTGACGGATATGCACTTCATCAATTCCGAAAAGACGGATAAGGACCCCGCCAGAAATCTGACAAACCGTGATAAGTGGGCAAAACAAGCGGTCACCGAGATCGTCAATACAGCAAAGCCCGATATGATTATGGTGACGGGCGATACGACCTTTACGTTGCCTTCCGTCAAATCCATTACCGGTACGGAAGATAACTATGCGGCGTTTAGAGAGTTTGCGCTCTTCGTCGATTCTTTCAAGATCCCGTGGGCGTTCCTTTTTGGCAATCACGACGAGGAGGGTTCTTTGAACAAGGCGTATCACGGGGATTCCGAGAAGGTCAAAAAGAAGCTCGGTGAATATTTGAACTCCAACGAGATCAAGTATTGCAAGTTTGCGATGGGGCCCGACGATATCAACGGCGTAGGCAACTATATCATCAACGTCGTAAACAAAGACGGCGATACCGTTATGCCCTTGGTCCTTTTTGACAGCGGCTCGTATCTCAAGGTCGTTGAAGCGGACGGCAAATCGTACGAAATGCAACGCTATTACGAGTGGGTGCACGACGATCAGCTGGATTGGTACGAAGCGGCGATCAAGGATATTTCCCGCAAGGCAAAACGCAAGGTGGATTCCATTGTGTTCCAGCACATTCCGTTCCCGACGTATCAAACCGTTATCAACGCGGCGGTGGACGCCCTCGGTGAAAATTGGCAAGATACGATCAACGTCAATTGGGAGTACGGCAAGGAGCTCACCCTCGATACTTCCATCGGTGAGTTGACCTACCACGGCGGCATCTGCGAAGAGGCGGATCACGAGGTCTGTTGTTCTTACGTAGGGGAATTCCGAGGCAGGAACTATGACGGCGGGCATGAATTCGATCGTCTGTTGAAGGTGGGCAGCACCAAATACGTTTTCTGCGGACACGATCACAGAAACACTTTCTCCTTTACCTATAAGGGCATTCGTCTGAGTTACGGTATGAGCATCGATTACAGCGCAAACGGCTTGATCGCCCTTGCGCCGGGACAAACCATTTACAAGGATACCAACCAACGCGGCGGCACCCTTATCACGATCGACAAAAACGGCGGCGTGGACGTCGGGCAAGTGCCTTTCTCACGCAATCTTTATCAGGAAGCGGTGGACGCGGCAAACGCACGATGAGCAAGAAGGTAGTCGTAGGGCTCAGCGGCGGCGTGGACAGCGCCGTCGCCGCCTTTCTCTTAAAAGAACAAGGCTATGACGTCATCGGTCTTTTTATGCGCAACTGGCACGAAGAGGACGAAAGCGGGCACTGCACGGCGGACGACGACTATTTGGACGTCAGGCGTATCGCCGACGTTTTGAAGATCGATTATTACGCGGAGGATTTTTCTAAGGAATACCTTGACCGCGTTTTCAAAAGTTTCGTTGAAGAGTACCAAAAGGGGCGCACCCCCAATCCCGACGTTTTGTGCAATCGCGAGATCAAGTTCGACGCGTTTGCTTCTTTTGCGCGTACGATGGGCGCCGACTACGTTGCGACGGGGCATTACGCCGCCGTTTCGCACGGGGAAAGGCATCTTTTGCTTCGTTCGCAGGATGAAAACAAAGATCAAACATACTTTTTGAATCAAGTGACGGAACAGCAGATCTCCAACGCGTTGTTCCCGTTGGGCGAGCTCAAAAAGGGGGAAGTCCGCGCCATTGCGCAAAAGGCGGGCATCCCGGTTTGGGAAAAGAAGGACAGCACCGGCATCTGCTTCATTGGGGAACGCAACTTCCGCAAGTTCCTTTCGGAGTACATTCCGATGAAACCCGGGGAGATCGTCACGCCGGACGGTACGGTCGTGGGCAAGCACGAAGGAGTGTTTTACTATACGATCGGACAGCGCAAGGGGCTGGGCGTTGGAGGCGGCGGCAACGGCGAGCCGTGGTTCGTCATAGCAAAGGACGTAGCAAACAACCGATTGATCGTCACGCAAGGGGAGACCGAAGCGTTGTTCTCCTCCGCGTTGACGGTCACGGATTTTCATTTTATTTCGGCGGAACTTCCCGAAGGGGAAAGTCGCGTGCTTGCGCGCATCCGCCACAGACAACCCTTGGAAAGCGCTACGGCCGTACGCCGAGGGAAGGAAGTCAAAGTCGTGTTCGACCGTCCGCAACGCGCGGTGGCGGAAGGACAATACGCCGTTTTGTACCAAGACAGAGTCTGTTTGGGCGGCGGCGTGATCGAAAGTAAGGAAAGGTGAAGATGAAAGAACGCAAGTTTCTTGCTAAATCTTTTGAATTGGGCACGGCGGCGGGCGCCGTGTTCGTTGCGTTTTGCGCGCAGATCGTTTTGCAATTGATCCTAACGCTCTTTTCGATGCCCGACGAAGCGTATACTTGGACGGTCGTCGTTTTGAACCAAGTGATCTTTACGGCGGTCGCGCTGATCTTCTGCTTTGTAAAAAAGGTCGATCCCTTTGCCGTGACGGGGCTGAAAAATCCGCCCAAATGGTACTTTTTCCCGCTGTTTATTTTGATCTCCGTTTGTTGCGTGACCTGTTTCGGGCCGTTGTCCGGGTTGTTTTCAAGGGTGCTTACTTCCTTTGGGTACGATCGTACGCCGCAGTACTTTATCCCGCTTGACAACGCGGGCTTGTTTGCGCTTGCCTTTCTTGCTTTGACTATTTTGCCCGCCGTAGGAGAGGAAACGATGCTTCGCGGCGTGCTTTTATCGGGCGCGAAAAAGAAGTCGCCTTTGTTTGCGATCTTTTATACCGCGTTGATCTTCGCTTTGTTGCATGGCAATTTAAATCAGATCGTTCACCAGTTTTTGCTTGGCATAGTCGTCGGCTATCTCGCCTATTTGACGGGCGGCATTTACGCCGGCGCGATGGTGCACTTGACCAACAACGCTTTTGCGATGTTGCTTGATTACGGACGGGCAAACGATTTTGTGGATAAATCTTTTTATTGGTATGTCGGCGGTAAACTGGGCGCAGCGCCTACCATCATCGGCATAAGCGTTTCTTTCTTTGCCCTCGTGATGCTTTTGATCATGTTCACCTGTTTGCTTCATCGTGATCGCGCCAAGGTCAAAGAACACGTTATTTTCGACGGAAAGCTCGGCGATAAGATCAACGCGTATTTGATCTTCCTGTCCACTCCCGACGCGCAAAGCGAAGCGGCGGCGAAAGAGGAGCAGGGGAGTAAAAAACGCCTTGACGGCTATACTCTTCTTATGGTCGTCGCTTTGGCGGCGTTGCTTGCCGCGGTCGTGCTTTTGACGATCATCCCGGGAGGAAAATGATGTCGGTACGGTTTCGTCACACGATCGCATACGCTGCGTCGATGATCGCTTTGATGCTTTTGCAGACCACGTTGTATTTTGAACCTTTCGCGCGGTTTTCCGATTTTGGGACCGACGTGTTTTATACGCTCGTTTCACAGATCCTTTGTATGGGCGTCGTGCCTTTCGTCATCCTTATCGCTTTGAACAAGGGAAGCGCCAAAGAGTTGTTCGTGCGGATGCGCTACAAGGCGCCGCGAGACGCAAAAGCTTGCTTATTGATCAGTCTCGGAATGATGCTTTTGATCACGCCGTATACGATGGCTTTCAATGCGCTCAGTAACCTTCTTTTTAGGATCATCGGCTACAAAAAGGGGCTTCCGATCGGTACGGTGTACCTTGGGATAGGGGATTTTTGGCTCGCAGTTTTAATGACCGCCGTTTTGCCTGCGGTGTTTGAAGAGTTTACCAATCGCGGCGTACTGCTCTCGGGACTGCAAAGCCGCGGGTCGGAGTACTCGGCGGTGATCGTCAGCGCGGTGATGTTCGGATTGATGCACCAAAACCCTTCGCAAATGATCTTTGCCGTGTTCGGCGGGTTGGCGTTCGGTGTGGCGGCGGTCAAGTGCGACTCGATCATCCCCGCGATGTGCGCCCACTTCGGCAACAACGTCGTCGCCGTAATTTTGGATTATTCCACGCAAAAGGAGACCGCCTTCGGCGTTTGGTATGAAAAACTGTTTTCTTCAAACAGCATTTTATCCATTGCGGTGGTGTTCTTTATTTTGGGAATTTCCCTTTACGGGATGGTCAAACTGTTGCAATATGCGGCGCGTAAGGCGCCCAAGCCCGTTTCGGAAAAGAAACTTTTGGGGCTCATAACGTTGGATGCTTATTCGCCCGAAGGAAAAGCCACTTTGAAAGACAACGCCTTTCTTTACGCGACGGCTGTCGCGGAGGGCGCCTTCGTCTTGATCTTGCTTTTGTGGGGGATACTCAAATGACCGCGGACGAAAAGTTTATGAAAGCCGCCCTTAGGGAAGCAAAAAAAGCGGCGGCGGAGGATGAAGTCCCCGTCGGGGCGGTCGTCGTCAAAGACCAAAAGATAATTGCGCGCGCGCATAATAAAAAGGAAAAAAACGGTTGCGCCGTCGATCACGCCGAGATCCTTGCCATCAAAAAGGCGACGAAAAAGGTCGGCAACTGGTGGCTTGAAGGATGCGCGTTGTACGTGACTTTGGAGCCTTGCCCGATGTGCGCGGGCGCCATCGTCAACTCCCGTTTGGACAGGGTCGTCTACGGAGCAAACGATCCCAAAGCGGGGTTTTTGGGCTCCCTTGCCACCTTGGACGAAGACTATCCTTTAAATCACAAATTTGAAAAGCAGAGCGGTGTGCTCAAAGAGGAATGCGCCTCGGTTTTGACCGCCTTTTTTGCCGCAAAACGGGCAAAAAGCAAGAAAAATTAAGAAAATTTAATCATAAAACACCCCTAAAAAGAAGTGCAAAAATCCCCAAAACGACGGAAAATTTTGAGTTTTGCGGATTTTTTTCAAAAAAAGCCTTGACACATTGACGGCATAGGGGTATCATTGTAAACTGTCCTATTATGCGGAAAGGCGTTTTTTGCCCCAAGAAAGCCTATATTACCATAGGTAAAGGCAAAAAAGAGCTTCAAAACAAAACGGACAATACGGTAAGGAGTGTTTTTCAATGTCTGTTCACAAGGTACATTACGGTAACGTGGAAAGAATGAGCTTCTCCAAGACCAAGGAGGTCCTCGATCTCCCTTATCTTATCGAACTGCAAAAAAGTTCGTATAAGAAGTTCTTGGAAGAAGGTCTTCGCGAGATCTTCGACGAGTTCTCCCCCATCGTGCAAAGGTCGACGAACGGCGCGGAGCGTTTCGTGCTGGAATTCGGCGACTACAGGGTGGAAGAACCGCACTTCTCTGCGAGAGCGTGTAAGAGCGACAATCTCGTCACTTACAACGCGCCCCTTCGCGTCAAGGTTCGCTTGACCATCCGCGAAAAGGGCGATCTCATCAAGGAAGACGAGATCTTTATGGGTGACATCCCTCTTATGACCGAGACGGGTTCCTTCGTCATCAACGGTGCGGAGCGCGTCATTGTCAGCCAGCTTGTCAGAAGCCCGGGCGTTTATTTCGCCAAGGAAGTCGACAAGGACGGCGAAGTCACCTACAAGTGCACGGTGATCCCGAAAAACGGCGCTTGGATGGAGTTCGAGCAGGATTCCTCGGGCGTTTTGTACGTCAAGGTCGACCGCAAAAAGAAGGTCACCGCGTCTTTGATGCTTCGCGCCATCGGTCTTACCGAGGATGAAACTCTCCTCGGCATCTTCGGCGACGATCCCATTTTGAAGGCTACCATCGACAGAGACGGCCCCGAAGAGCGTAAGGATCCGAAGAAGGAGCTTTACAGGACCATCAAAAACGGTGAGATCATCACCGACGAAGGCGTCAAGGCAAACATCCCGGGCATCTTCTACGACAAAAAGCGTTACGACATCTCCCGCGTGGGCAGATATAAGTACAACAAGAAGCTCTCTCTCGCAAACAGAATTGCGGATAAGGAGCTTGCCGAGGACGTCGCCGACGAGTTTGGTGAGATCCTTGCCGC
>DMCI01000036.1 GCA_003445835.1 Clostridiales bacterium | reverse complement strand
ACGATCTTGCCGTCGATCTTTACGATCTTGCGCGGGAAAAACTCAAGAAAGCGGGCTTCCACCGTTACGAGATCAGCAATTTTTGTAAAAAAGACGCGGTTTGCGGTTACAATTATTCCGTTTGGCAATACGGTGAATATTTGGGATTGGGGCTTGGCGCTTCTTCCTTTTTGCGAAACGGAAAGGGCGGCGTCCGCCGTAAAAACGCCGACGATTTGTCCTTTTACCTTGCGACGCACGGCGTGGGTGGCGTGACTTCGGAAGAGATCACCGAACTCGAAGCGATGAAGGAATTTATTATGCTCGGCTTGCGGTTGGAAGAGGGGTTGAATACGGAAGATTTTTACGCAATTTTCGGCGTTGATTTTATGAGTTTGTACGGTGAAAAGGTCAAAAAACTCGGTAAAATGCTCTTGTTCTCGGACAAAAACGTCGCGATCGCACCCGAATATTTTTACGTTTCCAATTCGATCATAGAAGAACTGATCTATTAAACTTTCCTTATTGTTACTATCTTTATTTTAGATCCATATAATCATAGATTATACGCGGAAATTTTCATACGAAAATTTTTTGAAAAAATCTAAAAATTTTGGCATAAAAGTCTTGACATTGGCAAATAATAGGTGTAGACTGTTAGCAGTCAAAGGTTGAGAGTGCTAACAAACGGAAACCGTGAGTGCTAACAATCCGAGAAAGGAGGTCTGTATGGAACTATCGAGTAGGAAGAGAAAGATCCTCGGCTTGCTTGTGGAACGCTATATCAAGACCGCCGAACCCGTGTCCAGCGGAGAGATCAAGTCCCTTTACGGAGAAGACATCAGCTCGGCGACCATCAGAAGCGAACTTGCTTCGCTTGAGGAAATGGGGTATCTTGTGCAACCGCACGTTTCCGCAGGGCGCATCCCGACGGAGATCGCGTACAAGTTGTATGTTGAAAATGTCCTTTCGGGCGAAAAGAAGGAGATCCGCGTTGCCGGCGTACGCGATTACCTTGGCAAAAAGATCGTGGAGATCGAGGACGTCGTCCGCAATACCGCCCGCGTGATCAGCGACGCTACCAACTACACCAGCGTCATCGTCATCAAAAACACCGACGACATCCGTATCCGCGAGGTAAAACTCGTTGAGGTGGACGCTGGCAAAGCGCTTGTGGTCATCATTACGGATAGCGGTGTGATCAAAGATAACATTATCGAGATCCCCGTCAATATGGGCAGCGGATACGTCGCCGCGGCAAACAACGTGGTCAACGAACTGTTTGCGGATAAAACGTTGCGCGACGTCAAAAACGCAAGCGCCAGTATCGACGACGAGATGATGCAGTATCACGACATCTTCGATAAGATCATCAATCTTTTGGAAGAGTACGCTTCCGGCAGACACAACAAGGTGTTCGTCGAGGGTACGAGCAAGATGTTTCAACATCCGGAGTTCTCCGAGATCGACAATGCCCGCGACTTCATTCGTTTGCTTGACGAAAAGGATAAACTTGGCGAGCTGATGACCAACGACGGCGATATCGAGCTTTCGGTCAGGATCGGTAAGCCGGACGGACTGGAGGGTAATTGCTCAATGGTCACCGCGCGTTATTCGATCGGCGGTGCGGAGATCGGTAAAGCCGGCGTGATCGGACCGGAAAGAATGGATTATGACAAAGTCGTCAGCGTCCTCCATTACATCCAAAAGGTGTTCAACGGAGAGACCCCCGACGATGATGATAATAATAAGGAGAAGAAAAATGGCGAAATCCGCAAACGAAAATAAGAAGAAAGCGACCGAGAAGGGCGAAGAAGAGATCGTCTCCTTCGATACGGAGAACCTCGTCAAAGAAGAGGAACCCAAAAAGAACCCCGAAGTCGAAGCTTTGAAAGACCAGCTTAAAACGGAAAAGGACAACTACTTAAGGCTTCGCGCCGATTACGAAAACTTCCGCAGGAGAAACCAGGAAGCAACCGTAAGCGCCAGGCGCGACGGCACGGCTATCGCGGTGGAAGCCATCCTTCCGGTGATCGATTCAATCGATAGGGCGCTTGGCATCTGCACGGATGATAAGTCCAAAGAGGGCTTGCTCCTCATAAAAAAACAAATAGAAACGTCCCTTTCGCAGATCGGGGTCAGCGAGATCCTCGCGGAAGGCGCCGACTTCGATCATAACCTGCACAACGCCGTTCAGCGCGCGGAAGTGGAGGAGGACAAAGTAGGAAAAGTCTTGGAGGTTTACCAAAGGGGCTACAAGATCGGCGACAAAGTCATCCGTTACGCGATGGTGAAAGTCGGCGTGGAAAAGAGTGAATAACGGGATAAAAGTTTTATCCTCGCAAATACAAAAACATCGAGGCAGCGCCTCAAATAAAATAAAAGGAGAACAAAGACTATGGGAAAGATTATCGGTATTGATTTAGGTACGACCAATTCTTGCGTCGCCGTTATGGAAGGCGGCGAAGCAACCGTTATCGCAAACGCGGAAGGCAGCAGGACTACCCCTTCCGTCGTGGCTTTCAGTAAAGATGGCGAGAGGATCGTCGGACAGGCGGCAAAGCGTCAGGCTGTTACCAACCCAAACCGCACCGTCAGCAGTATCAAGAGGGAAATGGGCACCACCTATTCCGTCAAGATCGACGACAACAGCTATTCTCCGCAAGAGATCAGCGCAATGATCCTTTCCAAGCTTAAAAAGGACGCGGAGGCTTACATCGGCAGCAAAGTGACCCAGGCGGTCATCACCGTGCCGGCATACTTCTCCGACAGTCAACGTCAGGCGACCAAGGACGCCGGTAAGATCGCGGGACTTGAAGTTTTGCGTATCATCAACGAGCCGACGGCGGCGGCGCTTGCTTACGGTTTGGATAAGTCCGAGAACAAAAACCAAAAGGTTTTGATCTATGACCTCGGCGGCGGCACCTTCGATGTGTCCATCCTTGAGATCGGCGACGGCGTCTTTGAGGTGTTGTCTACCAACGGCGATACCAGATTGGGCGGCGACGACTTCGATAAGAAGCTTATGGATTACATCGTCAGCGAATTCAAGGCAAAAGAGGGCATTGATCTCAGCACGGATAAAGTTGCTATGCAACGTATCAAGGAAGCTGCCGAAAAAGCCAAGATCGAGCTTTCCGGTATGACCAAGACCAACGTGAACTTGCCGTTTATCACGGCGGGTGCGGACGGCCCCAAGCACCTTGATATGGACATTACCAAAGTGAAGTTCGACAGCTTGACCGCTGACCTCGTCGAGCGTACCATTCGCCCGACCAAGCAAGCGATGAGCGACGCGGGCATCACCTTCAGCGAGATCTCCAAGGTCATCTTGGTCGGCGGCAGCACTCGTATCCCGGCGGTTATCGACGCAGTCAGAAATTTGACCGGTAAAGAGCCGTACAAGGGCATCAACCCCGATGAATGCGTGGCGATCGGCGCCGCGATCCAGGCAGGCGTCCTCGGCGGCGAAGTCAAAGACGTTTTGCTTTTGGACGTCACTCCGCTTTCCCTCGGTATCGAGACGATGGGCGGTGTGTTCACCAAGCTGATTGACCGTAACACCACCATCCCGACCAGCAAATCGCAGATCTTCTCCACGGCTGCGGATAACCAACCCTCCGTTGAGATCCACGTTTTGCAGGGCGAGCGTTCGATGGCAAGCGGCAACAAGACCCTCGGCAGGTTCATCTTGGACGGCATTGCTCCCGCACCGCGCGGCATCCCGCAGATCGAAGTTACCTTTGATATCGACGCAAACGGTATCGTGAACGTCAAAGCAAAGGATAAGGGTACCAATAAGGAGCAGAGCATCACGTTGACCGCAAGCTCCAACCTCTCCGAAAGCGACATCGACGCGGCGATCAAAGACGCCGAGAAGTACGCGGAAGAGGATAACAAACGTAAGGAACTCTTTGAGATCAAAAACAGCGGCGAACAGCTGATCTACACGGCGGAAAAGGCCGTCAAAGACAGCGGCGACAAACTCAGCGAGGAAGACAAAAAGATCGTTGAAGACGCCGTCAAGGTCGCCAAAGAGGAGATCAATTGCGAGGACGTCGACAAGATCAAGGCTGCGATCGATAAGCTCAGCGCCGCGATCAATCCCGTCTTTACCAAGCTCTATCAACAAGAGCAGGCAAATAACCCCAACGCAGGGGCGGGCGGCGCAGCTCCGGACGACGGAAACATCCCGGGCGACGGAACGGTTGAATAATCGCTTTGAATGCAGGGAGGGGAAACCCTCTCTGCAAACTTTGTAAATGAGGTTCTCGATCTTTGATCGAGAAAATGTGTTATGGCAGATAAATACGATTACTACGAGATTTTGGGCGTACAGAAAAATGCAAGCGAGGATGAGATCAAATCCGCCTATCGTAAGATGGCGAAGAAGTATCATCCCGATCTTTATTCTACCAAGCCCGAATCGGAGCGCAAAGCTGCGGAAGAGCAGTTCAAAAAAATCAATCACGCCTACGACGTGCTTTCCGACAGCCAAAAACGCGCGGCTTACGACCAGTATGGCGATGAAAACGGACCGATGGGCGGAGGTTTTGGCGGTGGTGCCGGCGGCGCGCAGGGCTTTGGCGATTTCGACAGTTTCTTTGGGGATTTCTTCAGCGCCTTTACGGGTGGTGGAAGACGTTCCTCTCGCGCGACGGGTCGCATAGACGGCGACGATATCACCGCTACCATTACCATTGACTTTATGGAAGCCGTGAAGGGTGTGCAGAAAGATATTTCCATCACCAGACAGGAGACTTGCGCCGATTGTCACGGTACGGGCGCCAAAAACGGCACCGCGTATAAAACTTGCGGCAGGTGCGGCGGTACGGGGCGCGTGACGATGCGTCAAAATACCATTTTCGGTCAACAAGTCGTGCAAAGCGTTTGTCCCGATTGTCGCGGCAACGGCAGAATCATCACCGATACTTGTCGTGCTTGCGGCGGAAAGGGCTCGGTCAAGCATTCACGCGTGATCCACGCCAACATCCCGGCGGGTATCGACAACGGACAGATGCTCAGTTTTGCCAACGAGGGCAACTGTGGCAAAAACGGCGGCGCAAAGGGCAACTTTATTTTGATCGTCAACGTCAGACC
>DMCI01000057.1:3232-3476 GCA_003445835.1 Clostridiales bacterium | reverse complement strand
GCCTCAAACATCGGGATCTTGCGCTTCAAGGTCAAAGGATCCACCTTGTACTTACCCGTCTGCTTCAAAGAAGTCATCAGATCGCCGAGCGCTTTGTCGTCGCGGTCGCAGACCTCAAAGAGAAGCCTTTCCAAATTGGAAGAGATCAAAATATCCATCGAGGGAGAAATGGTCTTATGAAATTCCCTCGTGGCGTCGTATTCGCCCGAATGGAAGAAGTCGGTCAGCACGTTGTTGATGTTGG
>DMCI01000057.1:0-3142 GCA_003445835.1 Clostridiales bacterium | reverse complement strand
CCCATACGAAGGGCGTAATATCCCGCGAGGATGTCACCGAAATTGCCGGTCGGGACGACGAAGTCGATCTTGTCGCCGAGAGCGATCTCCCCACTCGTCAAAAGATCCGCGTACGAGGAGAAGTAGTAAGCGATCTGCGGCAGAAGTCTGCCCCAGTTGATGCTGTTTGCCGAACTCATCACGTAGCCCGCGGTCTTGAGCGAAGCGCGGACGTCGTCGTCGGTGAAGATCTTTTTGACCGCGGTCTGCGCGTCGTCGAAGTTGCCCTTGATCCCGGCGACGTACGTATTGGCGCCGCCCGTCGTGATCATTTGCAGCTTTTGCATATAAGAAACGCCTTCGTCCGGGTAGAAGACCATGATCTCCGTCCCGTCGACGTCCTTGAACCCTTCGAGAGCCGCTTTGCCCGTATCACCGCTGGTGGCTACGAGGACGAGCGTCTTATCCTTTTCCCCTCTCTTTTTGCGGCACGCCGAGATCAATTGCGGCAACACCGTCAACGCAAGATCCTTAAAAGCAAAGGTCGGGCCGTGCCAAAGTTCCAAAACGTACATGCCGTCGTCCACCTTGGTAAGCGGGCAGGTATCTTCGCTGTCAAAGCGGGAATAAGCGCGGTTGGCGATCTCCAAAAGTTCCTCGTACGAAAACTCGTCGAGATAACGGCTCATCACCGTAGCGGAGCGCTCCGCATAGCTCATTTCCCCCATCGCGTCGATCTCTTCAAGGGTAAATTGCGGGAAAGATTCGGGGACGAAAAGCCCCCCTTCCGGGCTGATGCCCATCAGGATAGCTTCGCTACCGGTCACGGCGCGCGAAGCGTTTCTTGTGCTGATATACTTCATTGTCTTTGATTATTCCACCTTTTCGTTTTCGTAAGATTGCAGGAAGGCGGGGAGGGTATCCGTACTTGCGGAAAGCACGATCTCCACCGCGCTGTTTTTGCTTGCTTTTGCCACCTCGTCATAGAAGAACTGCAGATCCGCCACCGCCTTGCCGGTGATACGGTGCGCGCCGTCGATGTACAAGATGTCGATATCGGAGTTGGAAGCCATCACGCCTTTGACAAAGCCGGCGAGTTGCTCCTCGGTACCTACGCCGAAGTTGGTGGCGTTGATCACCCTGATATTGTAGTTGAGGTCAAAGTTGTACCTATCGACGTAGGTGATGAACACGATGTTGCCGGAAGTTTTTTCCACCATCGCGTTGGCTTCGTCGATGAGTTTGGCGGTCTTACCGCTCCCCTTTGCGCCATAAACGATTCTTAACATAACGATGCCCTCCTTTGAGTATTGTTTTTATTATTATACAATAGGTAGGGGTGTTTTTTTACAAAGAAAAGCAAAAAACCTCGTTTTTGTTTATTTGCGTTTGATGCCTTTCTCCGCAATGGCAACGAAAGCCTTGTAACGAGCCTCGTCCGCCTCTCTGACAAGCTCATCCAGCTCGTCGTCGCTCATAGCGGGTACGCGCCCGCTGGCGTACATCTCGTCCACCCTTGCCTTGATGTGCGCGATCATCGGATCGGACTTCAAAAGTTTCTCGGTCTCGGGCAAATTGTAATGATTGTTGATCCAGTACGCGATGCCGGCAAGTCCGCTGTTGTTATCCACGCAAACCGTCGGAGGACGGTTTAAGATCTTTGCCGTGTTGAAGATGTTATAGATCTCCTCGTCTTTCATCAAGCCATCAACGTGAACGCCGGCGCGCGTGACGTTGAAATCACGTCCGACGAAGGGAGTGCGCGGCGGGATCTTGTAGCCGATCTCCCTCTTGAAGTAATCGGCGATCTCAGTGATGACCGAAAGATCCATTCCGTCGGTGGTACCTTTCAAGGAAGCGTACTCGACCGCCATTGCCTCCAAAGGACAGTTACCCGTCCTCTCGCCAATGCCGAGAAGAGCACAGTTGACGGCGGAACAGCCGTACAGCCACGCGGTAGCCGCGTTGGTGACAACCTTGTAGAAGTCGTTGTGACCGTGCCACTCCATCTGCTCGCTGGGCACCTCGCCGTAACGCCACAGACCGTAAATCGTCCTCGGCACGCTTCTCGGAAGAGAGGAACCGGGATAAGTGACGCCGTAACCCATCGTATCACAAGCGCGGACTTTGATGGGGATGCCGCTCTCCTTAGAAAGCTTCATAAGCTCCCTAACGAAGGGGACGACGTAGCCGTAGGAGTCTGCGCGGGTGATATCCTCAAGGTGCGCGCGGGGAACGATGCCCCTATCGAGCGCCTTTTTGACGATGGAAAGGTATTTGTCCATCGCCTGCGCGCGAGTCAAATGCAATTTGTTGAAAATGTGGTAGTCGGAACAGCTGACCAAGATACCCGTCTCCTTGATGCCCATCTCTTTGACGAGCTCAAAGTCGGAATCCGTCGCGCGGATCCAACTGGTGATCTCGGGAAACTCGTAACCGAGCTCCTGACAGGCGCGGACCGCCGCCCTGTCCTTCTCGCTGTAAAGGAAAAACTCGCTCTGTTTGACGATGCCTTTTTTGCCCCCCAAGCGGTGCAACATCTTGAAGAGATCCACGATCTGCTCCACGGTGAAGGGTTGCATCGACTGCTGTCCGTCACGGAAGGTGGTATCGGTGATCCAAAGGGACTCCGGCGTGTTCATCGGCACGGTGAAGAAGTCAAACGCCGTGCGAGGCACGTTGTCGTAGTCAAAAAACTCTCTGAACAAATTGGGCTCCGCAACGTCCTGCAAAGAGTAAGAATAGGTCTGCTCCTGCAATAGATGCTTGTGCGTGTTATAGAATATCATAGTTCCTCCTTCGATCAGTCCTCTTGACTGCCTTTGAGAAGTTCGTTTTGTTCGTTCAAGGCAAGGGCGTCCAGCATTTCAAGCATATCCCCGTCGAGGAATTGCTCCAAGCTGTAAAGCGTCATACCGATGCGGTGATCGGTCACCCTGCCTTGCGGGTAGTTGTAGGTGCGGATGCGTTCGCTGCGATCGCCGCTGCCTACTTGCGCCTTTCTCTTTTCCGCGTATTCCTTATCCGCCGCGGAACGGTAATAGTCGTACAATTTCGACTTCAGGACTTTCATCGCTTTTTCCTTGTTTTTGATCTGCGATTTTTCATCCTGACAAGTCACCACGAGCCCCGTGGGGATGTGGGTGATGCGCACGGCGGAATC
>DMCI01000081.1:1958-15386 GCA_003445835.1 Clostridiales bacterium | reverse complement strand
GTCATCGCGGCAGGCGGTTGGGGGATACTTAAGTCAAAATATTCCTCGTACGCCATTCCCGATTTTTACGACAACGTCGACCTTTTGCGAAACAGGCAAAAGTGCGCTGACGGCTTTGTCCCCGACGTTTTCATCGTGACGCTCGGCACAAACGATTTTTCCTATTTATCCGACCTTTCGGAAGAAAAACGCAAAAAAGAACGCGCGGAAGTCAAGGCCGCTTTTATCGCCTTTTTGAATAAACTTCTTGCAAAAAACAAGCCGATCGTTTTGGTTTACGGCTTTTTTGACTACCCCGACCTTGGCGTAATGACGGAAGAGGTTTGGCGTGAATTGGATTCTCCGCTTCTTTCCACGTTGGAAGTGCAAAGCGCAAATGCCCTCAACGACGTGCGAGCGGGACACCCCGGAAAACGCTGTCATCGTCTTGCCGCAGGACGTCTGGTGAAGACAATTCGCACCTTGTTTTGACGGTCAATGAGCGCTTTTGCGCTCATTTTCTGTTTTTTTGTTTTTTTCTTTACAATGGCAGTATCTTACTATATAATGAAGCTATGAAAAGACTGCGAGAGATTTGTTTATCGCCTTGGTTTTTGATCGCGGCGCAGATCTTGCTCACCGGCGCCATTGCCGTCGGCGCGGTTTTTTATCCGTACGTAAGCGTCGCGGCTTATCGTTTGTGGAAGGTCGTTTTGATCGACCTCACTTTTGCGATCTGCTCGGGAATGCTCTTCGCTTTCACCTATTTTCAAAAGCATCCGGATTGCAAAGCCTGGCATCTTGACTTTCCGTTCTTCGTCGGAGCGGGAGTGTTTTGCGCTTTGTTTTTCGGGGGGCAGGCGATCGCCGCGCATTACGCTCAACCGTCCCTCGTTTGTTTGATCGGCGCTTCCGTCGCTCTTGCCTTCGATCTTGCTTGCGTGGTGGCGCAGGACGTCTTTGCCGTCAGGCGTGACCGCAAGTTCTTTTTGCTTATCACTGTCCCCATCGTCATCGGCGTATATATCGGCGCAACGTTGCTTTCGTTGGCGACATTGCCGCACGGCTTGGCGTTCAAGAGTCTTTCCAAAGACAGGCACGCTTTTGCCGTCGCAAGCGCGGAGGAATTTGCCGTCACCGACGCCGACAAGCAAGCGGTCACGGATTTTTACAAAAAGTATTTCGACGGGTTCGAAACGCCCGTCTTTGATTTTTCGCTGGGCGGGGACAGCTTCCGTTCCGTGGCGTCTCAGTGGGCGCATCGGTCGGAAGCGGATATTGATACCAATATAGACAGATGGTACTATACGAACCCTTCCGCTTTGGAAGTTTGCTTGGAGGTCGTCCTCTACGAGGAGACCCTGACCGTGGAGTGGACGGTATACCTTGAAAACAAGGGAATGGAAAACAGTTTGGAGATCACCGATCTTTATGCGATGGACGCCGTTATTGACGTCGTTTCTCCCACGCTGTATTTCAGCGGCGGCAGCAACGAAGCAAACGACGACTTCGCCTTGTATTCCCGCTCTCTCGGCAAAAAGGGCTACACGTTTTCCGCCGCAAGCGGACGCTCTTCCGAAACCTATCTTCCTTTCTTCAATCTTTGCGGCAAGGATAGGGGCGCCACTCTCGGCATCGGTTGGTCGGGGGATTGGACGGCGTCCTTTTCCCATACCGATCAAACGAAAGTACGCGTAGGGCAAAGCGCTCTTTGCGGTTATCTTGCCCCGGGCGAAAGCATCCGCACGCCGTCGGTCGCCGTCTCCTTGTATGCGGGCGGCAATCCGCTGAAAGGTTTCAACCGTTTCCGCGCGGATATCAAGAGGGGGCTCGGCGACCGCGCCAAAGAGAGCAATATGCTGATGTTTGCCGGTGCGGAAGGGCAGGACGACACCTCTCGCGCCGACGCGGCGGGGACGAGGGAATACGTGGCCGCTCTTCGTTCCGCGGGCGTTTTGGACGCTTTGGATTACGCTTGGTACGACGCGGGTTGGTACGATACGGCGGGTACGGGTGCTTGGCGCGGCTCCGTGGGTGATTGGGTCGTGGATACCCAAAAGTATCCCGGCGGACTCGGCGCCGTCGGCGCGTATCTTGAGGAATACGGCGTCAAGACCCTTTTGTGGTACGAGCCGGAACGCGTGCCCGTAACTTCAAATTTGTTTAAGACAGTCTCCGCGACTGCGGGGTGTGAAAGGTGGCTGATCACTTCTTCCTGCGGCGACGCTTTATGGAATATGGGCGACGCGGAAGCCTGCGCGTATATGGCGGATCGTATCGCCACTTCTCTTTTGGAAAACGACGTTTTCTACTACAGGCAGGATTTCAACATGGATCCCAAACCGTATTGGGAAAAGGCGGATAAAGAGTTTTACGACGGCAGGACGGGCTTTGCGGAAAACATGTACGTTACGGGCGAATACGCGTTTTTGGACGCACTCTTAAATAGAGTGCCTGATCTGAAGATCGACAACTGCGCGTCGGGTGGCAGACGCATCGACCTCGAAATGTGCCGCCGCGCGGTGCCCTTGTGGCGCAGCGATTATCAATGCAAAAAAGAGGAGACCGATCTTTCCGAAGCGGCGCAGTACCAAACCTATGGGCTCGGGCTGTGGCTGCCGTATTCTTGCATCACGAACCCCAACGCTTCAAGCGAGTACGATTTCCGTTCTCTTCTCGGCGGGTACGTGATGTGCTACGGGGACGTCCTCTTTTACGCAAAGGATAGTTACGTGGGCTTCGTCCGCGATTACCAAACGCTCAAGACCTATTTTGCTCAAAACTACTATCCGTTGACGCCATGCACCCCGCGTGAAAACTTCGTTGCGATGCAGTTCGGGGAAGAGACGGCGGGCGCCGTTATCCTCTATGCCCGCGACGGCGCCAAGGGCAAAAAGAACGTCAAGTTGAACGGTCTGTCCGAGAATAAGACCTATTCCGTCCGCACGATCGAGGGCGTCGCTCTTAAAAACGCGACGGGCGCCGACCTGATGAGGAACGGCGTTACGATCTCAACAGAGGAAAGGACGGCTTACATCATACTTTACAGCGAGGAATGACCGCAAATGAAACTTTTTTACCTGCCTGACGGTTTTCAATCTTATACCGACAAGTCGGACGAACTCGTTCGTTTTATCATCCGAAAGCAACTTTCGGACGAAGCCTTGTGGCAAAAGTTCGTCAAGGTTTTCGTCACGCGTGAAGACGCGGCGGACGACGGTTGGCGCGGTGAGTACTTCGGCAAAATGATGCGCGGCGCCTGCCTTGCGTATCGCTATCGTCCCGATCAAAACCTGTACGACGTCCTGCAAAGGACGGTTTTGTCCCTTCTCGCCACGGCGGACGAGGAAGGGCGCATCGCCACCTATCCCCTCTCGCACGAGTTTTGCGGTTGGGACCTTTGGTGTCGCAAATACGTGATGGTCGGGTGTTTGTATTTTTACGGCATCTGCAAGGACGAAGAGGTAAAAGCCAAGATCTTGGCGGCGTTGAAACGCCACCTTGACTATATCGAAGCGCGGATCGGTGAGGGCAAAACTTCCGTCACCGATACGTCCGTTTGGTACGGTGGGATGAATTCCTCTTCGATCTTGGAGCCCGTCGTTGAGATGTACAAACTCACCAAGGAGCCGCGCTATCTTGCCTTTGCCGAGTATCTTATCAAGGCGGGCGGATGCAAGCAGGGCAGCGTGACGGAGGCAGTCCGCAAGGGCGTCCTTCCGCACGAATTCCCCACTCAAAAATCTTACGAGACCATCTCGTACTTCGAGGGCATCCTCGCTTATTACGAAGCGACGGGGAAAGAGGAGTATCTTGACCTTGTGGAGAAGTTTGCCGACCTCGTCCAAAATAACGAGATCACCTTGATCGGTTGCGCGGGGTGCAATGGCGAGCACTTCGATCATGCCGCCGTGACCCAGGCAAACGATATTAAGGAAAAGACCATTATGCAGGAGACCTGCGTGACCGTTACCTGGTTGCGTTTGCAGGAAAGGCTTCTTCGCGCGACGGGGAAGGCGGTTTACGCAGACCGCATCGAAGTTTCCGCTCTGAACGCCCTCTACGGCGCCGTCAACCTGTATGGTGAAAAGCAGTTTTGCAAGGAAGAAAAAGCCTTCCTTCCCGGGGTGCCTTTCGATAGTTACAGCCCCCTCGTTGCGGCGCGTCGCGGCATAGGCATCGGCGGATACAAAAAGTTTTCGGAAGGGGGCTATTACGGTTGTTGCGCTTGTATCGGCGCGGCGGGCGTCGCCCTGTACCCCTTGGCTTCGGCAATGCTGACGGAAGAGGGGGCGGAGATCCTTTTCTACCACGGCGGCACCGTCAAACTTCCCTTCAAAGAAGGGGAACTCGTTTTGGAAGCGCAGGGCTCGATTTCCGAGGAGAAAACGGAATTTGTCGTGACTTCCGCGCCCGCGTGTAAAAAAACGCTTTCCTTCCGCATTCCTTCTTGGAGCGAGAGGACGAAGGCGTCCTTAAACGGGGACGAGGTCGCTTGCGAGGGCGAGCTTCTTACCCTTTGCCGCAAATGGGAAAAGGGGGATAAGGTCAAGATCGCATTTAATCTTTCCGTCAAACGCCATTCGTTAAACGGCAAAGTCGCCTTTACGTACGGTCCTTTCACTCTTGCGCGAGACGAAGCCAAGGATAAAAAGTTCGATAAGCCTCTCCGCTTGGAAGAAGAGATCGTTTTCTTCCCGATCGAACGTGATGATGGGGAGCAAGTCCGCTTGCTTCTTCATACCAAGAAAGGGGAAGTTCTGTTGACAGATTACGCTTCCTGCGGCAAGCGTTGGACGGAGAAAAAGAGCCGTATCGCCGTTTGGAACAAAGCGAAGTAACTTGGAAACGATTACAAAAAAACAGCGGATCATTCCGCTGTTTTTGTTTTATCCGTTTTTTGTCTTAATTGTAGCACGCTCGGACGAGGATAATTCAAAAGAAACGATTAAGTTTTTATCTGAATTGTTCCGTTACCATTAAGTCGGGGCGTCTTCCGGACAGGAAATTTGTTTTCCACCTTTCGTCCGTCGTGACCGATACGGGGCCGTCGTTTGCGCTGTAGGTTTGAAGCAAAAGTCCGCCGCCGAGGTAGATCACCACGTGTGAAATCTTGCTCCCGCCCGTAAAGTAAAAGTCGCCGCGGCGAAGGGCGGAGTAGGTCGTTATTTTCTCTCCGACGGTGTAGTCCGCTTGACTGCCCGTGTAGTTTCCCAGTTTGATCCCCGCGCCTTTGTAGTAGCAGTATTGCACGAAAGAGGAGCAATCGAAACTTTTTCCCGTAAAATACGGGTTGACCGTTCCTTTGTCGGTCAAGATGCGCGGCGCGCCCCATTCGTAGGGGATGCCGATCTTTTTGAGTCCTTCGCGGATGACCTTTTCAAGGGCGGCGGAAGTCTCGGCAAGATAGGCGTAGTCGGCATAGAGGTAACCGACGTCATCACCTTTTTTTACGGCATACCAATTTCCGATTTTTTTAAGTAGGGGCAGACTGTCGCCCTTTTTGAGCGTAAAAAGGATCGCTTCGTCGGTACTTGCGCCCGTACGCACGTTGACGTTGGTCTTGGCGCAGACGGCTATGTAGGTATCGTGTTCGCTTGGTGGCTCGTCCTCTTTTGCGGGAGGAGGCAAATCGGGAAGAGGGTCTTCCGCTTTTGTTGCGTCCTCCCCCGACGGATCGTCCGAAAAAGGGGAGGCAAAACCATCCGTCGGGGGTTGTGGCTCCGTTTCTGTAGAAACAGCGTTCAACGGTGCGGCAGACGTCCCTTTGCATCCGGTAAGAAGCAAAGAGAAAAGAAGGAGAAAAACAAAAGCATAATTTACGCGCCGTCTTTTCATAAGAACCACGTTTTCAGTATAAAGGAGGATGGACGGGTGAATTACAGGGAAAAGATGGAAAAATTTCCAAAAGGGTATTGACTGATACTAACTTGTGTAATATACTATTTTTACTACAATAAGGAAAAAGGTGCGGATATGTCATTGAAACACGGGTTACTCGGTCTGCTCACGTTGCGCAAGTCTTCGGGGTACGACCTTTCAAAGCTTTTTCAGGAGTCGCTGAGTTTTTTCTGGGTGGCAAATCAAAGCCAGATCTATCGCGAACTTGATAAGATGGAAAGCCTCGGGTGGGTGGTCTCTTCCAAAGTGGAACAGGACGCTCGTCCCAACAAGCGCGTTTACGGCATCACCAAGGAAGGCAATGCGGAATTGATCCGTTGGCTCAAGGAAGAAAACGCGGAGGATCTTGCCGTCGCGCGCAATCCTCTTTTGATGAAATTGTTCTTTTCGGGTAAGGTGGATCGTGAATACGCGATCGCTTTGCTCAAAAACTATCGCAAGATCTGTGAGGAAGCCCGCGCGGAGATCGCCGCGGAAGTCAAAGAGATCGGCGACGTGCCGGAAACGGCGGAAAAACCCGCCTATTGGCTGTACGCGACGGAGTATTCCGTTCGCCAGTACGATTTTCAGATCAAGTGGATCGACGAGACCATCGATCGCTTGGAGCGCTTAAAGTAAATTATGTCGGAGGGGAACAAGCTTCCCGAGAGGGTCGTCGTACGTTTTGACGACCTCTATTTAACGGAATATTCCGTTTTTAAAACGGAATCTCTTTCCTTGGCGACGGAAAAACTTTCGGGGGTAAATTTGTTGTTGACGCACCTTGCGTTTGCGGCGCTTGCCGCAGGCATCCGCGAGGGAGCGTACGCATTTTCGGCGGAGGGCGTAAAGTTCTTCGCTTCTTTTTCACGCGCGCAAGGGGCGCGCACAGGCGGCGCGAGCGTCATCTTTTATTCCTTTAAGTCCTATCCCGTGACGACGGCGGGGGACGGAAGGCTCAAAGGTCTTAAGGAGTTTAAGGTGGAACGGGCGCCGTCCCCCGATCTTTCGGAAGCCAAGATCTATCGCACGTTCAGCGCGGAGGTCAATTTGCCTCTTTTGGACGAAAAACAAAAAGCCATCGTTTGCACGGAGGGCAAAAACATGTTGGTGCAGGGGATCGCCGGTAGCGGCAAGACAAATCTTTGCATTGACAAGATCCTCTTTGCGGCGGCGTCCGGCTATCAGGGCAGGACTCTTTACAGCACTTATTCCCGCGGACTTTTGTTGGACGTCAGGCACAAAGTAGAGGACTATCTTGCCTCTTTGAAGGAATGCGTCAAGGCGTACGAAGACGGCAAGGCCACCCTCGGCGACGCTTCCGAAACGCTTGCGGTAAGCCGTTTGATCGGCGTGCCGCTCACCTCTTCCGAGCCCGTCGCGCCGCAACTTGCCCGCATCGCTTCCTACCTTGAAAACAAGGTGGACTATTTGTTGCTGGAAGATATCTTTCGCAAAGACCTCGGCGACAAACCCCTCGCGGACGAAACCTTTTTCGTATCTTTTTTGAAAACCTCCAAAAACTACAATCTTTTGCAACGTCGCAAGAAGTTCGACCTTGTGGACGAAGTTTTGTACAAGGAAGTTTACGGCTTTATCTTCGGTAAAGCGGTCGCTGCGCCTTTGAAAAAAGAGGAATACGTTTCGGCGCGTAAGGGTGCCTTTTCTCGCGCGGAAGCGGAGTTTATCTTCGATCTTGCCAAAGACTACGAAGAGGAGATAGGAAAGAGGGGGATGCTTGACTTAAATCTCGCGTGCGCCGCCGTCAAAGCGCCCGCCGTTCCCGTATATTCCCTCGCCGTATTGGACGAGGTGCAGGATTTCACCGAGGCGCAACTTGCCTTCTTCCGTTCGCTTGCGGTCAAACTCTTTTGCGTGGGCGACGCTTCGCAGATGGTCAACCCGGCGTATTTTTCCTTTGCAAGACTTAAGGATCTTTTGTACACCAAGGACGTGACCGACGTGGCGGAACTTTCGTACAATTACCGCAACAGTCCCGAGATTGCCGGCGTGGTCGCCGCGCTTTCCGACCTCAATCGCGCCACTTTCGGCGTGCACGGTTTCGTGCTTTCCGCCGAGGCGGTGTCTTCGGAGGCGGGTTCCTTTGCGGTGGCTTTCCCCGCCGCGGACTTCGTCAAGCGAGTCGCCAAACAAAAGACCGACAACTTTACCGTCGTTGTGGCAAGCGGGGCGGAAAAGGAAAAACTCCGTGCCCTTTTGCCGCAAAAAGAGATATTGACTGTTTCGGAGATCAAGGGCTTGGAGCGTGACACCGTCGTTTTGTACGACGTTTTGTCCGACAACGAGGATAAGTTTAAAACCCTTGCGCGCACCGAGATCGATCGCAAGACCGCGGATGAAAACAGTTTGTACCGCTACTATTTCAACCTTTTCTACGTCGGCGTATCCAGGGCGCGCAGGCACCTTTTCGTTGCGGAGGAAAAGGAAGTTGCGCAGTTCTCATCGTTTTTTAAGGAAAACTTCAAGACGCTCACCGCGGCGGAAGCGGCGGTCAAACTGCAACAAACGGTGGGCAGTACGTTGGTCGACCAAGAGGAACACAAGCGTCGCGCCGAAGAGTTTGCGCGACTGGGGCAGTACGACAACGCCTTCCACGCCGCAAACAACCTGATCAACGACGGCGAGCGGGAAAAAGTGATCTTGGACGTCACTTTGTGGCGGGATCATATTGCGCGAGGCGACTACGTCGGCGCGGGCGTCGCTTATTGGGAACACGGCTATTTGAAGGAAGCCAAAGAGTACTTTGCTTTGGGCGGTGAGACCGATCTTTCCGACCTCCTCGACGCGGCGTCCGGGGGCGGCGGAGAAAGGTTGGATTACCGCATCCTACGCCATTACGACAAATTCAAAAACAATCCGGCGGCGATGAAGATCATTCTGTCGCTGATGAAAAAGGACGTGGAGAGCTTAAAAACGGGGCTCAAAGATACGTCGCGCAAACTGAAAAACACCAAATAAGAGGAAAAGGAGCAAATTATGGAAGACGTAAAAAGTTTGATCGAAACCTTCAAAGAATATCGTGACTTGCTTACGCCCATTACGGAAAATCTCAGGGATTTTGCCGATACTTACGACGGAATGAAAGGGGACGTCGAACGCCTTTCCGCCGCATTCGAAGGGGACGTGACGGGCAATCTCGACCGCATTTACAAAACCCTTTCCTCCGAGGCGGCAAAAGCGCAAAGCCTTTCGCACGAGATCGATCGTTTCCTCGCGCGTAGCGAGCAGTACGAAGGGGAACTCAAAAAGCTGTCCGACACCCTCACCAAACTGGACGGTACGTTGGACTCCTTGTCCAAACTCGAATCGGAGGCGGAAACGCAGATCGGCAAGTTGGAGTCCACGTTGGAAGAGCGCCGCAAAAACTACAACTTAAAGGAACTGGAGCGCACCGTCGCCAATTATCAGGCGGGCGTCGCCAAGGTCAGCGAATTCATCAACCGCGACGTGGTCTCCTCTTTGCAGGATAATAACGACAAACTCAATTCTATCCGTGACGGAATGGAAGACCTGCGCGCGGGCATCCGCGAGGGCAATCAAGGGATGGAGCAACTGGTCTCTTCCTTCCTTTCCACTTCCGAATTGCTTCGCAAAGTGACCGAGGGTGAAAAGGTCAACGAGGAATATATCTACGACGTTTTGGACCGCTGGGCGGCGGAACGCGGGATCAAGAGGAAAAAATAATGTTGGAAACGGAAAAGCGCGAAAAACTTTTTGCGTCCCTCAAAAAGGACGACGCGGTTGCCTTTGGGGAGATTGCTTCCTCCGAGGTGTTTTCCGCTGTGTTCGGGCGCTTTCCGTTGTTTTCTTTGTTGTATTTGTTCGATGCAAAGCGCATCGTGAAAAAGTATTTTTCGGAACTTGTAAAAGAGCGTCCGCGGGATAAGCAGGAGCCTTTCCGTGAAGCGGACAAAATGTTTTTCGAGCGGGCGGGCAAGTGCTTGCGTTACTATCCGTCAAAAGAGATCTCGCCGCTTGAGATGCTTGCCGTGTTGGGTCGTGGGAAGGAACTCCGAAAACTTTACGCCGTATATCCCGGCGCTTCTCGCTATCTTCCGATGCTTCACAAAATCTATTTTACCAGACTCGGAGAGGGGATAGCCGTCGTCGGCGACAAATTGATCTTGCCCCAAGAGCCGCTTTCTTTTAAGGAAAAAAAGACGCTCGCTCGTTTTGCAAGCGCGTTTTTGGCGGCGTTTCTCGTGGTGGTAGCCGTGACGGTGTTTTCCATTTGCTACTACGGCACGGGGAGTGAAAGCAACTTTTACCGCGCGCGGACGGCGGGCGGGGCTTTATCCGCCTTGGAACATGGCTATTGCGTTTCTCTTGAAAAGGACGTCGCCTTGTCGGGAAGCGCGGAAGAATACGCCGCGACTTTTGACGGCGGGGATCACGTTGTGCGTTTGACGGCGCCTTTTGCCGCCAAGGTGACGGGGGAGATTCGTGACGTGATCTTCGTTTTGGAAGAAGGATTTACGGGCGATGCCGTTATTTTGCAAAACGAGGGAACCCTCAAAAACGTCAGAGTGGTGGCGGAAGATCTTGTCTTGACAAAAGGCGGGGAGGATATGGGACTTTTGACCGCCGTAAATAAGGGTACCATCGAATCTTGTTCCGCCGTGATGAGCGTTACGATCACGGGCGAAGGGGGCGGCGATTGTTTCTTTGCGCCTTTTGCGGGGAATAACGACGGCACGATACACGATTGTTTGACCGACGGCTCGATCACTGCGGAAAACGTGGATATCGCGGGCGTCGCGGGTAAAAACGGCACGATGGGCTCGATCACAGATTGTGTGGTCAAGGGAGTTTTTGCGGAAACGTCCGACCTCAAACAATGGACGCCCAACGTGGCGGGGATCGCCGCGCAAAACGACGGCGCCATCTACGGTTGTACGGTGGAAGGCAGCATGACTTCCGACCTGCGTTCTCCCGTTTTGGAGAATACGGACGGCCCCGCTTCCGCTTATGCGGCAGGCATCACCTGCGTCAACGGCGGCAGCGTCAGGGACTGCAAAAACGAAAGCGTCGTTTTGTCTACCGCGCAAAACGGATATGCTCTCGCGGGGGGCATCACGGCGATCAACGCGCATTATTTATCCTCTACGTCAATGCTTCCGGGGAAGGTGGAGTCCTCGCAGGGGAAGGGGACGGTGACTGCGTTTTCTTCAACGCACGACGCCTATGCGGGCGGTATCGTGGCGCAAAACCCGCAGGGTGCTTCGGTAGACGCTTGTACTCAATCGGAAAGCGTCAAAGCGGAATGCGCTGCTTCCGACCCGCAAACCTCTTCTACGGCGTATGCGGGCGGCGTGGTCGCGTTGAACCTCGACGCGGTGACGGAGTGCAGATCGACCGCCGCGGTAAACGCAAAAGGCAACTGCGCGCACGCTTTCGCGGGAGGAATCGTCGCGTTGAATTCTTACGTTTTGTATCAAAACTTGTATTATATCGGCACCGTACGGACTTGTCTTTCAAGCGGCGCGGTCAAGTCTGAGTCCGCCTTGCGCAACGCCTATGCGGGCGGCGTCGCAGGGGAAAACAATCAAGGGACGATCACCGCTTGCGGACAGACGTCTTCCGTCGAGGCGGTCAGCGCGGATGAAACGGTATACGATTTTACCGGCGGCATCGTCGGGTACAACGCGGGTACCGTCACGCGGTGTTTCTTTACCGGGACGACCTCTTCTTACAGCGAGGTCAGCTTCGTCGGCGGCATCTGCGGACTGATCCGCTTGCCGTATACCCTTCGCGTCAATATGACGGAAAACGTCTTTGCGGAAGGGGGACACACCAGCGGGTCGGTGCTTTCGGAAAGCGGGTATTACGATCTTCGCGCGGGGTACGTTTACGGGTTGGCTTTCTTTGAAAGCGATTCGTCGTATACCCGTTATATTACCGAGATCCTCGATCTCGGCGGAGCGGCTTCGTCGGTGGAGTTAATCAAAGCGATGGAGGAGATCTACTATGAATAAGAGATGGACGCTTGTTGCGGTAATAGCTTCTTCTTCGTTGTTCGTTTTGTTTGCGGTCGTGGCGTTTTTGTCCTTTCCGATCGGGAAGGCGGGCGGCGTTTTGCCCATCCGCGCGCTGTGCGTCACCGGCATAGTTACTGCGGCGTTGTTTCTTGCTTCGGGCGTATTTTTGCTTGTTCGTCTCGCGCGCGGGTTGACTGGGAAAGGCAAAAGGTATTATGATAATAAAATACAGGGAGGAAAGGTTTGAAGTGAAACCGCTGGATGAAAACGAATTGATCGAAAAGATCAAAAAATGTTATTCCGAACAGCAAAGCGAAATGATCCTTCGCGCCTTTTCTCTTGCAAAAAAAGCGCACGAAGGGCAGCTTCGTCAGTCGGGCGAACCTTACTTCACCCATCCCTGTCACGTCGCGGATATTTTGATCGACCTCGGTATGGATGCGGAGTCGGTTGCGGCGGGCTTTTTGCACGACGTACTCGAAGATACCGAAGTCACCCGCGAGGAGATCGTGGAAAACTTCGGCGAAGGAGTCGCTTCCTTGGTGGAAGGCGTCACCAAACTTACCAAATTGCAGTTTAAGAGCAAGGAACAGGCGGAGGCGGAAAACTTGCGTAAAATGCTGCTTGCCATGGCAAAGGATCTTAGGGTCATCATCATCAAGTTTGCCGACCGCTTGCACAATATGCGTTCTCTTTCGTATAAGTCGGAGGAGTCGCAGATCGCCAAGGCAAAGGAAACGATGGAGATCTACGCGCCTCTTGCCGCTCGTCTCGGTATGTCGCAGATCAAAGGGGAACTTGAGGATATCGCTATGCGGTATCTTTACCCCAAGGAGTACTACGAACTCGTCAACTTGATCTCCTCCAAAAAGGAAGAGCGAGACGCTTTCGTCGCCACGGTCAGCGAGCAACTCAAAGAGAAACTGGAAGAACTGGGCATCCACTTTGAGATCAACGGCAGGGCAAAGCATTTTTACAGTATTTATCGCAAGATGCTTCGTCAAAAATCTTCCATCGACCAAATTTACGACCTCATTGCCATTCGCATCATTGTGGATACCGTCAAGGATTGTTACAACGTCCTCGGCGTCGTGCACTCGATGTGGACGCCGCTCCCCGGCCGTTTCAAAGATTATATAGCAACGCCCAAGTCCAACAATTACAAGTCGCTGCATACCACGGTACTGAACAGCTACGGCAAGCCCTTCGAGGTGCAGATCCGCACCAAAGAGATGCACCGTTTGGCGGAGTACGGCATCGCGGCGCACTGGAAGTACAAGTACGGTAAGACCGATCACACGTTGGATGAGAAGATCAGTTGGATCCGCGAAGTTATGGCGTTGCACGAAGGGGACGTCGAAGACAGCGAAGAGTATTTGAATTCCCTCAAGACCGAGATGTTCAACGACGAGGTCTTCGTCTTTACGCCGCAGGGCGACGTCAAAAACCTGCCCGCAGGTTCCACCGTCGTGGACTTTGCCTACGCCATTCACAGCGGCGTCGGCGACAAGTGCGTGGGCGGCAAGATCAATATGAAGATCGTACCGCTTTCCACAAAGCTCAAAACGGG
>DMCI01000081.1:0-1881 GCA_003445835.1 Clostridiales bacterium | reverse complement strand
ATCGTGGAGATCATCACCTCGCCTAACGCCAAGCCCAGCCGCGATTGGTTCCGATTTGTGGCGGCGCCGGCTACCAAAGCGAGGATCCGTCAATACTTCAAACGTACGATGCGTGACGAGAATATCCGCATCGGCAGGGATATGCTGATCGCCGCTTGCAAAAAGGCGGGCTACAGCGCCAAGGAATTGATGGTGGACGAGTGGATCGGCGAAACGGTCGAAAAGCAAAGTTTCTCTTCTACAGACGACGTGCTTGCCGCCATTGGATACGGAGAGCTGAAGCCAAAACAGATCATCGACAAACTGGTGCAACGGTATTTGCAGACCGTGCCCAAAGAGGAAGCCAAGATCGTCACGCACGAAAAGAAGCCCGGCGGGGCAAACGGCGTGTTGATCGACGGTGAAGACGGGATGCAGGTGCATTTGTGCAAGTGTTGCAATCCGCTTCCGGGTGACGCCATCATCGGCTATATCACGAGGGGCAGGGGGATCAACGTGCACCGCGCAGATTGCGACAACGTCGCCACCTTGGAGAAGGAAAGACTCATCAAGGCGGAGTGGAGCGGCGTCGCCGCGGGCAAATTCTCCGTCACCTTGTACGTCTTTGCCACCAGCACCCTTGCCATCAACCAGACTACCGAAGTCTTTAGCGGGATGAAAGTGGAGATGACGCACATCGCCGCCGCGGTGGATAAGGACAAAAACGTCAAGATCGAGGTCACGATCGAACTGAAGGACAGGGAAGAGCTCCTCGTCGTCAAAAACAAATTGTTGCAGATCAAGACGGTGACCGACGTCGTCAGAGGATAATATGGTATTTATCAAAGAGGTCGTAACAGCAAAAGAGCGCCGCGCGTTTGTAAACTTTCCGTTAAAGCTTTATCGCGACAACGCCCATTACGCGCCTCTTTTTTACGGGGATGAAAAAGCCCTGCTTTCCGAAAGCACCAACATTTATTCCGATTACACTAAAAGCAAGTTCTTTTTGGCGTACGACGGGCGGGGCAAGGTCGTCGGGCGCGTCGGCGCCATCGTCAACTACGCCGATAACAAAAAGACCGGCGTAAAAAGCGTGCGCTTCACCCGTTTGGACGCCGTAGACGACAAGGAAGTCTTTGCCGCATTGATGAACGCGGTGGAGAGTTTTGCTTCGTCCGAAGGGATAAAGGTCGTGCACGGTCCCTTGGGCTACAACGATATGGACAAGGAAGGGCTTTTGATCCAAGGCTTCGAGTATGACGAGACCTACGGCGGCGTCTATAACTATCCTTACTATTTGCCGCGGCTGGAAGAACTAGGCTATCAAAAGGAATTCGATTGGATCGAACGCAAGATCTTTGTCGGAGACAAGGTGGACGAGCGCTATCAACGGATGTCCGAGGTGGTCAAGACTCGCTACCGCTTAAAGGAACTGATCGCCAACGAGATGAAAGCAAGCTACGTGATCGACACCTACGCGGACGCCATTTTCAAGGTGGTGGACGAAGCCTATCGCAAATTGCACGGGACCGTGCCTTTTACCGAAAAAGCCAAGCAAGCCTTGGTTTCGGGACTGCGTATCATCGTCAAACCGCGATATCTTTCGGTCATCGCGGATGAAAGCGGCAAAATCGTCGGTTTCGGTTTGATCCTGCCCGCCATTTGGCACGCTCTTCATAAAAGCCGCGGCAAGCTGTTCCCCTTTGGATTCCTCTATTTTTTGCCCTTGCTTTTCAAAAAGCCCAAGGAAGCGGAGATGGCGCTGATTGGCGTGGTGGACGAGTATCGCAACACGGGCGCGCACACGCTTATTATAAAAAGATTGTGGGAGAACGTCATCGCGGACGGCATCACCGAGCTGGAGTCCAACGCCAACTTGGAAGATAACGTCGAGATCAACAA
>DMCI01000039.1:9482-12770 GCA_003445835.1 Clostridiales bacterium | reverse complement strand
GATGAGATCCCCGTTCCCATCGGGTACGCCGATGAATGGAAGGTGCACGAAGTTGGTTCCAAAGCCACCGTCACTTTGGATCATAACGGTTTCTTTGCGGATAAGACTGACCCCGAGGACGTAGCTGCCAAAAAGGATTCTTTACGCGTTTCCTTTGATAGTGAAGATACCCAACGCGGTCCGCAGTACGTGGAGTCTAACGGGTGGGTGGTGGTTACCCGCAGTTTGGAATCGGAGTTCTATGGCCCCGACGCCTTCTGCTTCAACTTCTATTATTCCGGCAACGACGCAACGGCGTACTTCCGTTTGATCGACGAAGACAACGAATATTGGTACGCTCCCATCAAGATTGCTGTCAACGCCAAGCAGACCATCATCATGCGCCTCAGCGATTTTACCCTTCGTACCAAAGGTACGCCGGTGGTCAACGAAACCTTCGATTATCACTATCTGAAGAGTATGGAACTCGTCTTTGAGCGCGTGGACGGCGACGGCGTCGCCTACTTCGGCAACCTGAAGGCGGTCAAGTACGAAGACTATCAAGATATGGTCATTGACAGCCTTGACTTCAGCCGCGAGGGGTACACTTACGCAGACGACAGCGTTTACTTTGAGTTTAATAAGACCGTAAGCGCTTCGGGCGACAGCTTTACTTACGAGTTTAATCCGAGGACGGGCGTTCCCGACGCGCAAAAGGGCTACGGCTTCGTAAAGATGAACGTCGGCAAGATCCTTTCTACCAGCGACGCGTTTGCCTTTAACGTGGATCTCAGCGGCGTTGCGGATAAGAACTTCAACTTCCTGCTCCGCGTGATCGAAGAGGACAACGACGTTTGGTCGTTTAAGATTCTTGCCAAGGATATCCCGACGGACGGCAACCTTCTCGTTCCGTTCTCCGCCTTTATGCTTGCGGACGGCGGTTTTAAGGGAGACGGTATCAGACAGTTCTACTACGTCAAGCAGTTCCAGTTTGGTTTGAATAACAAGTACAGCGCCGGAGCCATCACCGTGGGAGACTTCAAGATCGTCAGTCTTTCCGACAAGGTGGAAAACCTCTACAAGACCACGGTCGGTACCGACGGCATGATCGACAACTTTGAAGGTTACGAGAGCATCGTTGATATTTACTACAAGTGGGAACCCACTACGGCAAACAAGGACGAAGCGATCAACCTTTACAACGAGCCCGTCTTGACCGGAAGTGCCGATAACCACGCCGCAAAGTTCTTCTATAAGACCGATCTTTCCGACGCGGGATATCATATCACGTTTGACTCGGTGGAAGGCTACTCCGCCATCGAGCTTTATGCCAAGGATTCTTCCGCAGGCAACTTCAACGCGACGATGACGGTCTATTTGATCGGCGGACCCAACGAGCTTTACTTCTACGAGATCAAGAACCTTGCCAAGGAATGGATCCGTTACACCATTCCCATCTCCGCGTTCAACATCACGGCGGATTCTTTCGGCTCGCAACACATCACTTGCGAAAACGTGACGGGCATCGCGCTTGCCTTCAGATACGGCTTTACCATTCCGACCTATACTTCGGGCAGCTACGTTTGCGTGGACAGCATCCGCTTCTCCACCGCGACGGAGTACGAAGCCAAAGAAGTTACGAGCAGGATCAAGATGAGTGGCAACAAAGCGGTCATCAATACTTTTGATACCGACGACGAATTTGTCGTTTGGGGCAAAAAGACGGATACGACGATGGCTGCCAGCGAGATAGCGTCCAACACCGCGGCGACAATCTCCGATACCGAGACGGCATCGGGTGAGGGTAGGTCGCTTGGCTTGACTTATAAGACGCAGATGGTCGCTCCGTATTGCGCTTACGTCGTGGTCGACAGCGGCGTTACGGCAAAGGGCGTGACCTTGCTCTTAAAGGGCGATACGCGTCCGTCCACTTACGTTGAGGTGATCGTCTACGTCAACAACAAGGCGTATAAGGCAAGGATCGACGTGGCTACGGGTTGGCATTACTACTCCATCGGTTTCTCCGAGTTTAAGTACAACAACACGACCGAAAGCGTTTCCGCTTCCGATGTCGTTACCATCTCGCAAGTTGCGCTTTATATCAAAAATTACACCGGCGAATATATTCCCGGCACCCTCTATTTGGACGAGATCTACTTTGACAACACCATCACGACGACCACGAAGACGGTGACGGCGTATTCTGCATAACGAAAGGCGGACAGAAACTATGAAACTTAACAAATACGAAAAAAATCCTATTTTGACTGCGAAGGGCGACTCTTGGGAGGGGCTTTGCGTCCTGAATCCCGCAGTCGTATACGACGATGCGGATCAAGAGTTCAAGATGCTTTACCGTGCGGCGGGCAACGACGCTACGCACCACATCTACCTCGGTTTGGCGGTAAGCAAAGACGGCTTCAATTTCGAGCGCGTTTCGGATAAGCCGGTGCTTTCGCCCGACTTTGACGGCCCGGACGGCGGATGCGTGGAAGACCCGCGCCTCGTTAAGATGGGGGACTACTACTATTTGACTTACGCGTCGCGCACCTTTGCGCCGGGACAGTATTGGAGGGACGATTGCGGTTACTTCGGTTTTAAGCCGCAGGAAGGTCCCACGATGTTGATCAACAACAACAGCATCACCAGTCTTGCCGTCAGCAAAGACCTCAAAAAGTGGAAGAAACTCGGTCGTATCACGGATAGCAGACTGGACGACCGCGACGTCTACATCTTCCCCGAGAAGGTCGGCGGCAAGTATGTCAGGCTCTCTCGTCCGATGGAATGGTGCGGCGAAGGCTTCCAAAACGCCGCTCCCGCCATTTGGATCGCTTTTTCGGACGACTTGATGGAATGGGGCAAGCCGCAGCTTTTGATGCAAGGCAAGGAATGGTGGGAGGAAGCCAAAGTGGGTGGCTCCACACCTCCCGTAAAATGTAAGTACGGTTGGCTTCTTTTGTACCATGGCGTGGCTAAAAAGGACGGCGGGTATCGCGTGGGCGCGGTGATCCTTGATGAAAAGGACCCGACCAAGATCCTCGCTCGTACCAAGGATTTCGTTATGGAGCCGGAGTTCCCCTTTGAAACGGACGGCTACTACAACGGCTGCGTGTTCCCGACGGGCATCGTGGTCAAGGACGGCGTAATGTACGTTTACTACGGCGCGGCGGATAAGTTCGTCTGCGTGGCGACGGCTCCCTTTGAGGAGTTCTGCGATCAAGTTTATAAAGAGGGAAAACTATGAAAAAATTTACCATAGCGATCATTCTTGTAATTTGTCTTGTGGCTTGCACATTGCTTACGGCTTCA
>DMCI01000039.1:0-9409 GCA_003445835.1 Clostridiales bacterium | reverse complement strand
GAGCCGTTGGACGCCACGGTCAGATATTTGACCAATGTCGCGGGGGAGGAAGTCACGCTCACGTCGGGTAGGACGGCTGTTTCCGAAGATATCGTATACCACTCCCAATCGGTCAAAACGGGCGACGTTTTGACTCCGCCCGAAAAAGATCCCGTCAAACCCGGTTACGATTTCAAGGGTTGGGCGTTGGATAAGGAGGGTAACAAGGTCTTTGATTTCACTAAGCCGATAACGGGCAGCTTGAACCTTTACGCCAAGTGGGAGCATTCCGCTGACGCAGAGACCACTTTGAGTTATACTGAGCCGACTTTGTCCTTTGCCGAAAAGATCGACGATAGTACGGCGTTTTTCTGGACGGGTGTTTGCAATCAACCCATCAGCGAAGGCACAGTCGATTTGACCACCGCGGGCATTAGGCTTTTGTCGGATCATGCGACCGACGTCAGACAGTATCTTAACTATACTCGCGCAAGCACCACGACCATCGATTCTGCCGTTTATCAAGGCGGGCAGGTCAAAGTTACCTTTACGGCGTACGGTACGGATAATCTTCTTGCCGTTACGGTCAACAACGTGACTTCCGGCTACAATTTTACCGATAGTTCTGCGACCGCCGGCATTGACGAAAGCACCTTTGAAACCAAGGCAAGAAGGTATGAATCCGCAAACTTTGATCCATACAAAGTCATTTTGGCGGGTTCCTCCTCAATGGAAAACTGGAGCGATTCCACTTTGGATATGGCGCCCGTTACCACCAAAAACGTGGGTATCGGCGGCTCCGCTTCCGAGCATTGGAACAACGGCTTGGCGCAGCGCTTGATCATCCCGTATTCTCCGCGCGCCGTCGTCTTCTACCTCGGCATCAACGACATCATCAACTACGGCAAATCGGGTGCGCAAACGGCTACCGGACTGCAAAACTTGTTTACCTATATCCACGAGCGGTTGCCCGAGACGGCGATCTACTTTATTTTGATCAACAAAGTCCCCGGGTACTACGCAAAGAACAAGTCCGCCATTGACAGAGCGAACAATTTGATGATCACCTTTGCCAAGGAACACGACTACGTCAACATCATCGACGCCGGCGTCGTTTTGGAAAAGGCAAGCGGCAAATACTCCGAAGCCTACTTCCTCAAGGACGGCTTGCATATGAGCCTTTGCGGGTATCAGTTGTGGGGCGCCGTGGTCAAAAATACCTTTATCACGCGTGAAAAGGAGATCTACAATGGTTGAGCATAAAATCGATATGTATCGCTACGAATGGGAGCTTGAGCAGATCATCGCAAAGCAAGGGCGCCCGTGCGATGTGCTGTTTTACGGCAGCAGTACCTTTGGTATTTGGAAGAGTATCGAAGAGGAATTCAAAGAGTACAAAGCGATCAACGCGGGGTTTGGCGGCTCCACTTCCGACGAAGCTTTGTTCCATTACGAAAGGGTGGCAAAGCCCTTTGCGCCCAAAGTGGTCTTGTGGTACTACGGCGACAACGAGCCCGTATGTTCTTACACCGTGGAAGAAACCAAGGAATTGTTCCTTGCAACCTGGAACAAGTTTCTTGCGGATTTCCCGGGCGTGAAGATCGTGACCATCGCTACCAAAACGAGCTTTGCAAGGGATGAATACAAAGATTTCGTCCGTGAGCTCAACGCTTGGCAAAAGGAGCAGGCGGAAAAACTTCCGTATCTGACCTATATCGAGACCGCGGATATCTGCAAGAACAAAAACGGGGAGTATATCTTCTCGCATTACCTTGACGACAAACTCCACTTCGGCCCCGAGGGCTATAAGATCCTCGGCGCAAGAGTTAAAGGCGTCTTGGATAAATTATGATCCTCGTTAGGGAAGAGGAAAGAGATAAGGCGGAGCAAGGCAAAAAGAAACTGCTCGCCGTATATATTACGGTCGCTTGTTTGTTTGTTGCCGTCGCGTTGCTTCTGTTGTTTCTTTCGCCCGACGGATACAAGCCTTATATGATCGGGGATATCCTCCTTACGATCGCATTCGGCTTTTACTCGGTGTTTTTCTTTTCGGTGCAGTTTGATCACACCGTAAAGGAATACCGCTTGCTTGATAGGGTGTTCGCCGCTCATCCCGAAAAGGAATACGGCGTGTTCCTCGGCGAAAAAGAGGTCAGGACCTACGAAGGGGTCGAGATGCGGACGCTTTTGTTCCGCGTACTCGGCAGCGAGCGTGACATACGACTTTTTCAAGGGGAACCCGCCTTGAAAGAAGGCGAAAAGTATTTGCTGATGATCCGTGCAGGCGTGCTTACGGAGATCGAAGAGACCGATGAAAAAGCGATTTCTTGATTCCTTACCCCGCGACTGGGTCAAATATTTGATCATCATCGTTGTGTCGGTGATGCTGTGGACGTGGATCTTCGGCGTATATCACGCCCCCAAAGAGACCGAAAAACTGGAAGTCTTCTTTGGCGGCGTCGTCAAAGATTACGGCTTTGAGGAAGTCGCCGCAGATGCGGTGGACGGTGTGAAAAAGGTTACTATATCGGTGGCGTATCCGTGGGCGGACAATGCTTTTGATCAAAAGTATTCCGTCGTCGGATTGACGGTATCGGACGTGGTGATCGTGCCGGAAAAGGTGGCAAAGGAAACCGATTGCAAACGCGCCTTTGCGGAGTTATCGGTCGGTGTACCCTTCGTGCAAGAAGGGGTGCAGTACGGCGCCTACCTTCCCGCGGAAAGAAAAGAGGCATTGAGTGTGTACTTTGCGTTTGAGTACGAAGAATACGTGGTGTTCGCGGTGGCTTCGTCCGTAAACGCAGGGCAAAAAACGAACCATTCGTTTGAGTTGATCGAATGGTTGTTGGGGTAATATGTTTAAGTATAAGGGACTGAAAGTGAAGGAAGGCGACGCCGATCTTCCCAAGACGAGAAAAGAATTGTTTAAGACGGTGGTCAAAGACGACTTTTATCTTCTTGCCGAACTCAGCTTGCTGATGCTTCTGTTCTCCCTTCCGCTTGCCGCCGCATTTATCGGTGAACTACTGATGATCAGCGGCGCAAAACCGCACGATCCCGCCGTCGTGTTTTCGATCTGCTTCTACAGCGGGCTGGTCGAGATTCCCTTATTCGGGGTCAGATATATCGCGCGTTACGCATCTTTCGGCGTGATGAAAAAGCGGGCGCACAACGAGGCGGGCTACATCGGAGAACTGTTCTTCGGTTATCTGAAGAAGGGCGCGCTCAGAGGTTTTCTTTCGGGATGCGTTTTGGGCGTTGCGGTCTTCGTGTGGCAAACGGCGTCGATCTACGTGATCGCGTACAACACAAACACTTGGATCAAAGGGCTGGGCATCGGCGCGACGACCCTCGTGTTTATGCTCGTGTACGGCATGGTGGAGTACTTCCTCTCGGTGGATAACTTCTACGAGTTAAAGTTCGGTGGGGCGATGAAAAACGGCTTTTCCTTTGCCGTGATGCACTTTCCGCTGACCCTTCTGTATTTCGTCGTCACGATGGGACTGCCGTTTGGATTGACCTTGCTGTCTACGTGGTCGCTTATCGGCCTTGCGGCGGTGTTTGCGCTGTGGGGAGACGGACTTACGGTGCTGGCGGTGACTTTGTTCAGTCACGGACTGTTTGATAAGTATATAAATTCGGTGTATCACACCGACTATATAAATAAAGGTTTGGCGGCAAAAGAGCCGACAAATGAAAGGAGAAAGGATAATGGCTGATTTATTGCTCGAAAACATCTACAAGGTTTATGAAGGCGGCGTGCGCGCCGTTTCCGATTTCAACCTCAAGATCGCGGATAAAGAATTTGTGGTTTTCGTCGGCCCGTCCGGTTGCGGTAAAAGTACGACGCTTAGGATGATCGCTGGATTGGAGGAGATCACTTCGGGTAATCTCTTTATCGGCGGGTCCAAAATGAACGACGTCGAGCCCAAGGACAGAAACATCGCGATGGTGTTTCAGAACTACGCGCTCTATCCGCATATGACGGTCTTCCAGAATATGGCGTTCGGCTTAAAGCTTCGCAAGGTCAATTCCAAGGAGATCGAAAAGAGAGTGAAAAACGCGGCAAAGATCCTTGGTATCACCGATCTTTTGGCAAGAAAGCCCAAGGCACTTTCCGGCGGTCAAAGACAGCGCGTTGCGCTCGGCCGTGCGATCGTGCGTGAGCCCAACGTCTTCTTGTTGGACGAGCCTCTTTCCAACCTTGACGCCAAGCTCCGCGTGCAGATGAGGGCGGAGATCACCAAACTCCACAAGAGACTGGCCACCACCTTTATTTACGTTACGCACGACCAAACCGAAGCGATGACGATGGGTGACCGTATCGTAGTTATGAAAGACGGCTTTATCCAACAGGTGGATTCTCCGGCAACGTTGTACGAACAACCGAGAAACGTCTTCGTAGCGACCTTCCTCGGCTCTCCGCAGATGAATATTTTCGAGGCAAACCTCACGGAAGATAAGGGACTCGGCATCACCTTCGGCGAAGGGCATTCTGCGTCTTTCCCCGAGACCAAGGCAAAACAACTTTCCGACAGACAATACATCGGACAAAAAGTGCTGTTCGGTATCCGTCCCGAAAACATTAAGCTTGCTTCTTCCGGTATCAAAGCGACGGTGGACGTCGTGGAGCACCTTGGCAGTGAGACCATCATTTACGCGGAAGTTGCGGGATTGGACACCAACGTTATCGTAAAGATTCCCACCGATTACGACATCGTCGAAGGAAAGGAGCTTTTCTTGGACTTTGACATGGACAAGGCTCACCTTTTCGACGCGGAGACTAAGCAGTCCGTGATGGGCGTGCCCGACGTCAACCGCGTTCCGTGTTCCATCGAAGGGGACGAGCTTGTACTTAACGGCACCCGCGCGACCCTTCCCGAAGATCTTCGCGAAAAGTTCTTTGACTTTACCCTCCGTGACCTTTCCGAGATCCGTATCCCCGCGACGGAAGTTCGTTTGGAGCCGGCGCCCGACAGCATCCACGTCAAAGCGAAGGTGGACTTCACTGTGCAGGGCAACGATTGCATCGCTTTTTACGTAAACAGCGACGCCAAGGAAGGCTACTTCGTCTTCCGCATCAAGACGTCTTATTTTGAGAAGAAGATGGAGGAGCAGGGCGCTAAGAGCCTCTCCAAGGTCATCCCCGCCGCAGGCGACGAGATGGATCTCTACGTGCCTTTTGCTGACGTGACTTTCCACGACGTGGACGGACTTCGTTTGAATTCGCGCGAAAAGATCTCCGATAATACGGCGGACTGCGTCGTAACGACCAAAAACGGTAAGACCACGGTCAAAGTGGGCGGCACAAAGTTGGTGTATGATGATCTTGGCGTAAAGGACGGCGATTATAAGATCAAGTTGATCTCGGATAAGATCGGCTTTGTGTACGACAAAAAGTACGCCAAAAAGAACAAGGTGGAGTACGTTCCCGCGGCAAATGCGGTTTCCGCCAAAGCGTACGACGAGGATAGGCTCGGCGACAAAAACGCGGTATTCTGCGCAGTCAAGGGCTTTGACAACTACGTGACGGCGGTGCTTCCGGCGGCGTTCTCCGTCTATAAGATGCCGGTATTCAAACTCGTTTTCGGTAAAGACAGCTTCGAACTGATCAAAAAATAAATAGAAGGAATGGACTATGAGAGACGTAAAAGCATTATTTGAAACTTGGAAAAACAACGTAAAAGAAGAAGAGCTTTTAAAAGAGCTCCGCGCCATTGAAGCGGATGAAAGCAAGGTTTCCGACGCATTCTACCGCGATTTGGAGTTTGGCACGGGCGGTTTGCGCGGCGTGCTTGGCGCAGGTACCAACAGAATGAACGTTTACACCGTCGGTAAGGCTACGCAAGGTCTTGCCGATTACGTCGTGAAGCACTTTGCGGAAAAGAAGCGCATCGTCGCCATCAGCTACGATTCGAGGATCAACTCTGACGTCTTTGCCAAAAGGGCAGCTGCGATCTTTGCGGCAAACGGGATCAAAGTCTATCTGTATAAGACTTTAATGCCAACGCCGTGCTTGTCTTACGCCGTGCGTCGTTTGGGCGCGGCTGCGGGCGTTATGGTGACGGCGTCCCACAACCCCGCAAAATATAACGGTTACAAGGTGTACGGCGCGGACGGTTGCCAAATCACCGAAGCGGCGGCAGCCGAAACTTTGGCTTTGATCGAAAGCACAGACGTTTTCGACGACGTTAAGATCGTCGATTTCGACGCGGCTTTGAAAACGGGCGCGATCGAGTATATCAAGGACGAGATCTTGACTGAGTTTATCGAAAGGGTCAAAAAGGAATCCGTGCTCGGATCCGCAAAAGCCGACCGCAGCGCAAGCATTATCTATACGCCGCTCAACGGTACGGGTCTCGTTCCCGTAACGAGAATACTCAAAGAAACCGGCTTTGAAAACGTCAAGATCGTCAAGGAGCAGGAGCTTCCCGACGGACACTTCCCGACTTGTCCGTACCCCAATCCCGAGATCCGGGAAGCATTGGAACTCGGCTTGAACTACGCGCGCAAATATTCCGCCGATATTTTGATCGCCACTGATCCCGACTGCGACAGGGTGGGTATCGCCGTCAAAAACAAGCAGGGCGACTTCACTCTGTTAACCGGCAACGAAACCGGCTTCCTTTTGTTGGATTTCATCGCGTCGATGCGCATCAAAAACGGCACGATGCCCAAAGATCCCGTCTTTGTCAAGACCATCGTTACCAGCGATCTTGCGGAGAAAATCGCCGACAGCTACGGCATTAGGACGATCAACGTTTTGACCGGTTTCAAGTATATCGGGGAGCAGATCGGTTTGCTTGAGAAGAAGGGCGCGGCGGATTCTTACCTCCTTGGTTTTGAAGAGAGTTACGGCTATTTGACAGGTTCCTACGTGCGTGATAAGGACGCTGTCGACGGCGTGTTTATGATTGCGGAGATGTTTGCTTATTATCGTGCGAACGGTATTTCGCTTTTGGACAAATTGCAAGAAATATACGACAAATTCGGGCATTACGTTTCCACCTTGGAAAGTACCGCTTTCGAGGGGCAGGCAGGGTTTGAAAAGATGAAGAACATTATGGACGACTATCGCGCGGCGACCGTCGTCGAGGGCAAAAAGATCGTCAGCAAAAAGGACTATTCCCTCGGCATCGACGGACTGCCCAAGTCCAACGTTTTGAAGTTTGCCTTTGAAGACGGCAGTACGATGGTCGTGCGTCCTTCCGGCACCGAACCCAAACTGAAGATCTACAGATGTGAGATCAAAAAGTAAAAATCGAACGATGAGGGGCTCATTGAGCCCCTCTTTTTTTGTCAAAACGACTTTTTTTAAAATATTTTCGTCAAAAATCCGCAATAGGGGCAAAAACGCAAGACATATCGAAAAAAAAGTATTATAATTATCAAAGAATAATTATCCCGAGAGGAAATATGTTAGAACTTAGGAACGTTTCATTCACCGTGCCGGAACAAACGGGCAAAGATAAAGAGATCGTCAAAAACGTCTCTTTGAAAATCGACGACGGTAAACTCGTCGTGATCACCGGACCCAACGGCGGCGGTAAGTCGACCCTTGCTAAGCTTATTATGGGGATCGAGAAGCCCACGTCGGGCAAGATCCTTTTTAACGGGGAGGACGTCACCTCTCTTTCTGTGACCGACCGAGCAAGGAAGGGCATCTCTTTTGCTTTTCAACAACCCGTCAAATTCAAAGGTTTGAAGGTCTTGGATCTCCTTCGTATCGCAAGCGGCAAAAAGCTTGCGGTGGGGGATGCGTGCAAGTATCTTTCCGCCGTAGGACTCTGCGCTCGTGATTACATCGACCGTGAACTCAATTCCAGTTTATCCGGTGGGGAACTTAAAAGGATCGAGATCGCGCAGATCCTATCTCGCGCAACGGCGCTCTCCATTTTTGACGAACCGGAAGCCGGCATCGATCTTTGGAGCTTCAATAATTTGATCAAGGTGTTCGAGGGGATGCGCAAGGACGTTCAAGATAGGTCTATCGTCATCATTTCGCACCAGGAACGCATTTTGAACATCGCGGACGAGATCGTCGTCATCAGTGGCGGCAAAGTGGATCGTAAGGGAACAAAAGAGCAAATTTTGCCCACACTCCTCGGTTCCGCAAGCGTTTTGAATTTCTGCACGGGCGCTGTGAAGGAGGAGAACGAATGAAATTTGACGAGATCCAACTTCGCTTACTGGAAGAAATCGCGGAATTGCACGACGTGCCCGAAGGCGCTTACAACATCCGTTCCGATTCGCAGGCGATCGGGCGTCGTTCCACCGATCATATCATCATCACGCCAAAAAAGGACGTCAGCGGTATTGATATCGAGATCCTTCCGGATACCAGAAATGAAAGCGTTCATATCCCCGTCGTTTTGACCAAAAGCGGCTTGAAAGAGGTGGTTTACAACGATTTTTACGTTGGGGAAAACGCGGACGTTTTGATCGTGGCCGGTTGCGGCATCGACAACTGTGGTGCAGGCGACTCCGAGCATGACGGCGTGCATCGCTTCTTTTTGAAGAAGGGCGCTAAGGTGCGCTACGTTGAAAAACACTACGGCTCGGGTAACGGCGCCGGTAAGCGCATTTTGAACCCCGTTACCGAAGCCTATTTGGAAGAAGGCGCCGAAATGACGATGGAAATGGTGCAGATCAAAGGCGTTGACGATACCGAACGCAAGACGATTGCCAAACTCAAAAAGGATGCAAAACTCGTCGTGCGTGAGCGTTTGATGACGCACGACAACCAAAACGCCCTCAGCGTTTACGAAGTCGTATTGGACGGCGATGGCTCCAGCGCGGACGTCGTTTCCCGTTCCGTCGCTCGTGACGATTCCTTCCAAAAGTTTGACGCTAAAATCATCGGCAACGCGCCGTGCTACGGGCATACCGAATGTGATTCCATCATTATGGACAACGGCAAGATCTTGGCGGTGCCGGGCTTGCAGGCAAACCACGTGGACGCTTCGCTTTTGCACGAAGCCGCTATCGGAAAGATTGCCGGGGAACAGCTGATAAAGCTGATGACGTTGGGGCTTACCGAACAAGAAGCAGAAGAACAGATCATCAACGGATTCTTGCGGTAAGACAAGATTTATATCCCGTATAAATACTTTCTTTATGGATTACGTTTTCCTCGCCTTGACGGACGAGGCAAAGAATAGATATAATAGCTTTACGAGGTAAAGGATATGTACAAGATCATTACGAAAAAGAGTTTGAATCCCACCGTTACGATGATGGAGATAGAGGCTCCCCTCGTTGCCAACAAGGCAAAAGCGGGGCAGTTTATCATCCTTCGCGTGGACGAAGAGGGCGAGAGGATACCTTTGACCATCGCCGGTACCGATAAGAAGACCGGCGGCGTCAAGATCATTTTCCAGATCGTCGGTGCGACGACGGAAAAGCTGAATCATAAAAAGGAAGGGGAATA
>DMCI01000099.1 GCA_003445835.1 Clostridiales bacterium | reverse complement strand
CCACGCGCTTTCACCTTACGACTTGATCGATCTGATCCAAAGTCAAGGCGTTCCGCTCAAAACAGAGCGTGGCGGCAGGGTCTTTCCCGTTTCGGACAAATCCTCGGATATTTTGCGCGCTTGGAAGGAACTTCTTGCGTCCGCGGGCGTTGACGAGCGATTGGAGGAACGGGTCTTATCCGTTGAAAAAACAGAAGGAGCCTTCGTTTTGAAAACTACGTCGGATACTTACCGTTTTGACAAAGTGATCCTTTGCACGGGCGGTATGACTTATCAAGCGACGGGCAGTACCGGCGACGGATATCGCTTGGCAAAGAAGCTCGGACACAGCGTGACGGATCTTTTGCCTTCGCTGGTCGGTATCAAAGCGAATATCCCCGAGTCGTTGCCAGGTCTCAGCTTGAAAAACGTGGAGATCACCGTTTCCAAGAAGGGGAAAGTTCTTTTCTCGGAATTCGGAGAAATGCTTTTTACGCACACGGGCGTTTCGGGTCCCATCGTTCTCCGCGCGTCGAGCAGGTTGAACAGGGAAGATTTGAAAGATATAGCAATATCTTTGGACTTAAAACCCGCGCTTTCCTTTGAAACGCTGGACGCCAGACTTTTGCGTGATTTCGGCGGGGATATCAACAAGACCATTAAAAAAGTCTTGCCGGAACTGATGCCGAAATCACTGATCGGGCTCGTGCTTTTGCAAGCGGGCATCGCCCCAAACACTCCTTGTCATTCCGTCACTAAAGAGCAACGCCACAAGCTTTGCTCGGTGGTAAAGGGGATCAAGATCTTGCCGACCGGTTTCGAGGATTTCAACGGCGCGATCGTAACTTCGGGCGGAGTGAACGTTGCTGAAGTAAACGCAAAAGATATGCAAAGCAAGCTTGTCCCCGGGCTGTATTTTGCGGGAGAACTGTTGGACGTGGATGCCTTGACGGGCGGATACAACTTGCAGATAGCCTTTTCAACGGGCTATCTTGCCGGCAAGAGCGCGGCAAGGGTTGATTGAACGTGGCGGTTTGTGATAATATTAAACGATAGGAGGACAGTATGAACATTGCTATTGACGGACCTTCCGGCGCGGGCAAAAGCACCGTCGCCAAGGAACTTGCTAAGAGATTGAACATCACCTATTTGGATACCGGCGCGATGTATCGCACGGTCGCTTTGAAAAGCATTTGGTTGGGCGTGGACGTCACGGACGAAAAGAAAGTTTGCGAGTTTTTGCCGACGGTCGACCTCGATATCAAGTATATCGACGGCGTTCAGCACGTTTATTTGGACGGTAAAGACGTATCCAAGGAGATCCGCGAGCACAGAATGAGCAAAGCGGCGTCGGATATTTCCAGAATTCCGGCGGTCAGGCTCAAATTGGTGGAGATGCAACGCGCTCTCGCGGCAAAATACGATTGCGTTTTGGACGGCAGAGATATCACCTCTTACGTTCTTCCCAACGCGGAATATAAGTTTTTCATCACAGCTAGTCCGGAAGTACGCGCAAAGCGTCGCTTTGACGAGCTGGCGGCAAAAGGGGAAAATATTGATTTTTCCGTCCTTTTGGAGGATATCAAAAAGCGTGATTACAACGACAGCCATCGTGATTTTGCTCCTCTTACCCAAACGCCGGACAGTGTGTTTATCGATACGAGCGATATGACCATCGACGAAGTCATAGACAAAGTTTTAAGCTACGTAAAGGAGTAAAAAATGTATCGTTTTTTGCGATGGCTCGCTTCTCCGTTTATCTCGCTGATTTATCCGACCAAAGTCATTAATAAGGAAAAATTCTTTAAGGAGAGCGCGATGGTTTGCTGTAACCATTACGCCTCCGCCGACGTTTTGATCGTGGCGTCCAAGTTGTTTAAAAAGAATTTGAACTGTCTTGCCAAGGCGGAACTTTTCAAAGGGAAATTTTCCTCTTGGTTTTTGACCAAGATGGGTGCGATCAAGGTCAATCGCGGCACCCCTGAAGTTTCGGTGCATAAAGAGATATTGCGTAGGCTCAAAAAGGGCGAGCAAATCCTTATTTTCCCCGAAGGAACAAGGAACAAAGCCGGCACGCACGATATGGCGGAATTTAAATCGGGCGCGGGCGTTTACGCCATCAAAGCCAAAGTGCCCATCGTTCCTTTGATGCTTCACCATCAGCCCAAAGCGTTCAAGCGCAATTATTTGATCGTTGGCGATCCCATTGATCTTTCGGCGTTTTACGGCAAGAATATGCACGACGTAAAAGAGGAAGTCGCAACGTATTTACACGACAGGATGGAAGCGCTACATTTGGAACTTGACGAAAAGGTCGCGGCAATCACCGCGAAGAAAAAGAAATGAAAGTCGTCGTCGCCAAACATGCAGGACTTTGCAAAGGGGTGGAAAGGGCGATCGATCTTGCTTTCGGCGCCGCCCAAAAGCCCGTATATTTGTTTGGCAACATCGCGCACAACGAAAGGATCATCCGTCGCTTTGAAGAGGCGGGCTACGTCGTGATCGGGGAAGAGAATATCCCCTCCGTCAAAGGCGGCAGCGTCGTGATCCGCGCGCACGGCGTTTCTCCCGATATTTATGAAAAACTGTGCGCTACGGGCGCAAAGATCGTGGACGCCACTTGTCCTTTTGTGAAAAAGATACACGACGTCGTTACCGAATACGATCAAAAAGGCTACCGCGTCATCATCGTGGGCGACCCGTCTCATCCGGAAGTGATCGGCACGCGCGGTTACGCAAAAGAATGCGACGTTATCGAAAGCCTCGAGCAGGCCGAAAACACGCATTTCGACCCGGATCGCAACTATTTGCTCGTTTGTCAAAGCACTTTTTCGGAATCCAAAGCCGATATTATAATAAATCATTTAAAAAAGAACTTAAAATCACTTGCTATAAAGCAAACTATTTGTTATACTACGAAAGAACGACAAGTTGAGGCGAAGTCTCTCTCTTGTGCGTGCGACGCCGTTTTGGTGATCGGAAGCCGCAGCAGCTCAAATACCGCGAAACTCGTGGATATTTGCAAAGAAAACTGCCCGCGGACGTACTTGATCCAAAACTCGGAGGACGCAAAAGCGATAGATTTTTCCGAAATACAAAAGATTGGCGTTACAGCAGGAGCATCAACTCCAAAGGAGTTGATCATGGAGGTATTATCAGGAATGAGCAACGAAAACGAAGTGACTCTCCAGAATACGGAGAATGAAATGACGGAAGCAACCGCTCCCGTCGCAGCGGCAGCGGAAGAGACCAAGGAGTCCAAACCCTCGAAGAAGATCACGACGATGGACGACGTCTTGGCGTCCACCAGCTTCGGAGTGAAGGAAGGCATGCGTGTTAAGGTCAAAGTCCTCAGCAGTGACGAGACCGGTGTGTACGTTTCCGGTTTGAAGCTTGGCAAGAAGGACGGTTTTATCGCTGTTGACAGGTTAACCGATGGCGAGTACAAGCCCGAGGACTATCCCGTAGGTATGGAGTTTACCGCGGTCGTAGTTCCCAACACGAACGGCAACAAAGACTACATCGCGCTTGACAAGAGAAAGTACGATGAAGTCGAAGAGATGGACAAGGCTTTGCTTGACAGCGTTTTCGAGCTCAAGATCGACAAAGCGGTCGATAAGGGCGGCTTGCTTGGCAAGAAGGGCTCTTACACCGTCTTTATCCCTGTTTCTCATATCGAATTGCACCGCGTTGCGGATGAAGATCTGCAAAGCTACGTCGGCAAGAAGCTCCTCGTAAAGAAGCTTCCCGACAAGAAGGGCGAGGAAGGCGCGGAAGTCAAGCGTCACAGGATCGTCGCTTCCCACAAGGAAGTTTTGATCTCCGAGAAGAAGGCCGCTCGTGAAAAGGCAGAGGCCGAATGGCAGGAGAAGAAGGCTCGCGAGGAAGAAGAGAAGAAGGCTATCTTCGAAGCCAATCGCGACAGATTCGAGGTCAACAACGTCGTGCCCGGCGTGGTCAAGAGATTTGCCGACTTCGGCGCGTTCGTCAACGTGTACGGCTTCGATTGCTTGGCTCCCAAGACCGAGCTTAGCTGGATCAAGGGTCAGGCTCCCTCAGACGTGCTTGAGATCGGCAAGGAATACGAGTTCGTTATCATCAAGGTCGATCCGGAAAACTACAAAGTTTCCCTTTCCTACAAGCTTTTGCAAAAGCGTCCTTACGAGCTTGCGCAGGAGAAGTATCCCGTCGGTTCCATCGTGACCGGTACGGTTCAGACCATCGTCAACTTCGGCGCTTTCATCAGCATCGAGCCGGGTGTGGACGGTTTGGTCCACGTTTCCAACATCAGCGACAAGAGACTCAACTCTCCGGCTGACGTGTTGAAGGTTGGCGATGTCGTTAAAGCGAAGGTCATCAAGTTTGACAACAACCGTATGGCGCTTTCCATCAAAGACGCGCAAGAGCCCGCTGAAAACGAGGCGCAGGAAGGCGAAAAGAGGGTTCGTACCTCTGCTCGTCCCACGCAAGAGCGCAGAGGCAAGAAACCCGCCGGCGACGAGATCTCCAAGGAAGAGCAGGAGATCGTCGAAAACTTCGGCGCTACCGAGACCGTTCAAAACAACATTCTCGGCGACTTGCTCAAGGATTTCACTCCTTCCGACGAGAAGTAATTCAAACGCAAAACAAAAAACTCCGTACGATTTGTACGGAGTTTTTTTTATTTTCAACTTACATTTTCGCAAAGATATCCAACAGGAAGTCCATTGCGCTATCCGCTACGTCGGCGGTATGATTCAAGTGCTTGTAGATCTCGGCGTATTTGAAGATCATTTTGTAGTCGTCGCTTTCAAAGATCGTTGCGTATGCGTGTTTGGTCAAGCTGTCGATGACGTTTTCAAGGTGTTTTACTTTGTAAGCCGCCGCCGTGGACGCCTTTTCGTCGCGTTCCATATTGGAAATGGCATCAAAGAGGTGGTTGGTCATTTCCAGCAAAGTGGACGTGATTTTGATTAAGTCTTCGTTGGGCATGATCTTAAAGAGGTGTATCTCGTCCACCGACGTTTTGATGTAGTCGATGATCTCGTCTAACAGGCGGGATAGGTGGAAGAGGTCTTCGCGGTCGATGGGCGTGATGTAGGTCTTGTTTAAATGTGAGATCAATTGTCTTCTGACCTCATCCGCTTCTTCCTCCAACAATATGATGATGTCCGCAAGCTCTTCTTTGCTTGTGGTGCAGTATTCGTTGAGCAAAGTCATCGATTTTACGACGTAGGAACTTTGTTCCTTGAGCATATCAAAAAAGTTGATCTTGTTTTTCATAACAACCCTCCGAGAATAAGATTGGTCAGTAGATAAAATATCGCGCCGAAGGCGATGGTTGCAGGCATCGTGATGACCCAACCGAGCACGATGCGTTTGACGGTGAGCCATTTTACGCCGCGCACGCGTTCGGATACGCCGATCCCCACGACGGTGGACGAGATCACTTGCCCCGTGCTGACGGGGACGCCAAGCGCGGAGGAAGTGAAAATAACGACGTTTGTCGCTATCTGGGAAGAAAGCGACATTAACGGTTTTATCTTAAACAATTTTTGCCCGATGGTCACGATGATGCGGTATCCGCCGAAGATCATTCCAAAGGAGAGTGCCGTTGCAAACGTAAAAGCGACGTAGACGGGCGGGGCGGAAATTTTTGCAAGTCCGACCGAAGCGATCAAGAGATAAACGCCAAAAGATTTTTGCGCGTCGTTTACCGAGATAGCGGAAGATAAAAGCACTACGTTGACCCATTGAAGAGTCTTTACCACTTTGCCGGTGGCAGTGGTTGCGTGTCGGAGTGCGATCCTGCGCAAGAGTTTGTTGATGGCAAACCCGATCAAAACCGAAATGATCGGGGCGAGGAAGATCATCAAAACGATGCGAAGAAGAACGTTTTTCCAAAGTACCGAACCAAAGCCGAAGGCGCCTATCGCCGAGCCGATGATCCCGCCGAGAAGGGTGTGCGACGTGCTGTTCGGTTGTTTGAGGAAAAAGGTGATCAAACTCCACAATATGGCGGAAAGCAGGGCGGAAAGCAAAAAAATAAAGGCGTCTTTTGCGGCAATACCGTCAAACGCAGCGTTGCGTATCATCCCTTTGCCGACGGTGGCGGCAACGCTCATATTGCTGACGAAAAAGTACAACAGAACAACGGTGACAAACTGAATGACCGCGCTGAGATATACGGCAAAACGCGGATGCATCGCTTTTGTCGTAATGCAGGTGGCGACGGCGTTTGATCCGTCGGTATATCCCATATAAAACGTGTATATGGTGATCAATACGAGCAAGGTCACAAACATAGTTACTTATATTATAAATTCAAAACGAATAATGTCAAGATGCCCCTTTCTTCTTTTTTGTACTTTTCACGCCGCAATGCTTTTCTAATCCGTATAAAAGTGATATAATGAACGAGGTGAAACGAATGAAATACTTATCTGTCGATCTTGAAGCTTGCAATATGTTTGTAAAAGGGAGCGTCTTCAGCGTGGGAATGGTGCTCGCCGATGAAAACTTCAATATCATTTTCAAAAGAAATTATTGGATCAATCCCCTTTGTCGTTTTGCAATGAAGTTTCGCAAACCCATTGATTTTAAGGTGAAGAAGGGAGATTTGGACGATAAGCCCACTTTTGCGGAGATCCGCGACGAGCTTGCCTCTTATTTGGAAGATAAAGACACCATCGTTATGGCGCATTCCGCCAACAACGATATGTTTATGTTTAACGAAGCGTGTAAGCGCGCGCACGTAAAGCCGTTTGAATTCCGCTTTATTTGTACGCAAATGATCTATTCCGCCGTTTACGATGTGGAAAACGGTATCGGACTGGATAAGGTTTCCGTCCAATTGGGTCGTACGACGGAGTTTCAACATCATCAAGCCGACGACGATTCCGAAATGGCGCTTTATCTCTTAAAGCATTGTTTGGAAAAGACGGGGTTGACGTATAAGGAGATGATCAAGCGTTACGGCATCACGCCGGGGAGAATGCTTAACGGTTCCTTTACGCCGATGCGTTGTGCGGAATTGGGAAAACTTCGTCAACGCCGCAAACAACAAGCCTTTGCTCTGCAACGCAAGTGGCAAAAGGAAGTAAAGGTTGACGGTGTCGTTACGATGCACTTAGATCCTCGCTTTTTCGACCTCATAAAGGCCCGTTCCAAAACGGTGGAATTGCGTCTTTCGGACGCCAAAAGGGATGCAGTAAAGGTAGGGGACGCCATCTACTTCATCAAAAACAGCCATACGCCCCAACTGCTCAAAGCCAAAGTTACCTCGATCGAACGTTTTGACAGTTTTGAAAGCGCCTACGACAGCCTGGATCACGCGTCCATCGGCTTCAGAGACGTAGGAATTATGGAGTATATGGAGAAAATGTTCGAGCTTTATCCCGAGGAGAAAGAACAAGGGCGGGAAGTGGTCGCTTTCCACCTTGACGTGTGCGAAGAATAGCCTGTTAGCGCTCATTTTTAAGGTTCAAAAAAAACTTGAAAAAATCGCGAAAAAATCTTGACATTGCGGGCGGTCTATTGTATGATTATTAAGTCGCAAATCTTCGGGGTGTAGCGCAGATGGTAGCGCACGTGGTTTGGGACCATGGGGCCGGGAGTTCAAGTCTCTTCACCCCGACCAAGAAGTATCTTGGGCCTTTAGCTCAGTTGGTTAGAGCGGTCGGCTCATAACCGATTGGTCCGGGGTTCGAGTCCCTGCGGATCCATTTTGCCGGTGTGGCTCAATTGGCAGAGCGGCTGATTTGTAATCAGTAGGTTATCGGTTCGAGTCCGATCATCGGCTTTTCCAGGTACAGGCAGAGATCCTTTCAC
>DMCI01000091.1 GCA_003445835.1 Clostridiales bacterium | reverse complement strand
GCACATCTGCCGCCTACGCGAAGCATTCGCAAGAAAAGCGCAAGGAACAAAAGTTCCGTCTTCTTTGTTTTGCAAACTTTCAAAAGATCGGCTGATACAATATCCGCATCCAAGCTACCCTTGAACGGCGGATTTGCCAAAATCAAGGAGTACTTGTCCTTATCAAGGTTTTGATCGGAAAGGCTATCACGGTATTCAATAAAGGGGTTTTCTATCCCGTGCGTCATCATATTCATAGCGCCGATACGGAGCATCGTGCGATCCATATCATAGCCAAAGAACATATGATTCATATAATGATCTTTCTTTTGTCGGTTGTAGAAAATCTCCTCTTTGCGATGCTCTTTTAAGTACTCCCCCGCCGCCACAAGGAAGCCGGACGTACCGCAAGCAGGGTCCGCAATCACATCATCCGCTTTAGGGTCCATCATCTCCACCATCATTTTGATGATATGACGAGGTGTGCGGAACTGCCCATTTACACCCGCCGTGGCAATCTTTGCAAGAAGGTATTCATATACGTCACCACGAACGTCCGCAGATTGCGCCTCGTTCATAAGCTTGTAGATATCATCCAAGGCATCCACCACTTTGGAAAGCAACAACGGCGTAGGCAACTTAAAGATCGCGTCCCCCATATATTTGGAATAGGCACTGTTTTTATCGCCGTGTAAGTCCTTGATAAATGGGAAAACCCACTCCTGCATAACGGAATACATTCTTCCTGCCGGGAAGTCGTGAAACACCGACCATTTAAGCTGACTTCCATCTATTTTGCGATCCCCGATTTGCACTTCCTCCGCGAAGATGCTCTTATATGGCAAGCCGAGCATTGCGCTTTCCTTTGCACGCAAATTGTCGCTATCGTCAAGATCGTGAATAAACATCAAATACGTGATCTGCTCAATGACATCCAATGGATTTGTGAGTCCCCCCGACCAAAACGTTGACCAAAGACTATCTATTCTGCTTTTCAATTCTCCTGTGATCATCTTTTTACTCCTTATCACGATTCCAAACGTATTTTGTATATCTGCCGCCACCGATCTTCAAAACAGATCCGTCAGCTGTCAAGTCACGAAGTACGCGTTCAATGGTTACTTCGCTGACATCACGGCATAAGTCTCGAATCTCTGATTTTGTGATTGTCCCGATGTGCTCTTTAATGATTTCCCTGATCCGATTCGTTTTACTTATTTTCTCATCAAGCAAAAGCCCGGATCTTTCATCAAACTCACGATATGCTGCGACGATTACTCCCAATAAGTACCTAACAAAAGGCACATCATCGTTTTTTTCCTCGTGCCAACCATATGAACTTTCCTGCAACACTTCATAGTACGTTTCCTTGCTGTCCGCGATCAAACGTTCTAAGCTAACGTACTTTCCCACAATGTACCCCGCTCGATACAAAAGCAACAAAGTGAGCAATCGACTCATTCTGCCATTGCCATCATTGAACGGGTGGATACACAAAAAATCAAGGATGAACATCGGAATCACGAGCAAGGGATCAAGTTCCCCATCATTCATTGCGATATCAAACGATCCACAAAGATCTTGCATTGCTCTCGGCGTTTCCCATGCAGGAATCGGTTGGAATCTGATTGTTTTTGTTCCGTCCGGATGCTCCTCCGCAATAACGTTATCACCGGTTTTATAATTACCACCTATCGTTTGTCCGCTGAATCTATATAGATCTCTGTGCAGTTGGAGGATTATAGGCGGCTTTGGCGGAATATACGAATAGCTCCCATGGATCGTTGAAAGAACGTCCCTATAACCTGCAATCTCCTTTTCACTCCGCGTTTTCGGCATAGTTTTGTCACGAACGAGCAATTGCAACCTTTCTTCTGTTGTCACGATCCCTTCTATTCTATTAGAAGATTCCGTGCTTTGTATCTTGGCAATTTCCAACAATTGCAAAAGGATTTCCGGTTTCCCTTTCTCAAACAGCGCTTGTTTCCCTCGAAACTCATGTATCTGTGAAAGCAATGCCACCACATCGGGTGACAACAATCTTTCATACCTGCTCTTATAATCGAATGTTCTCATTGCCTCTCCTCTGTCATAATTGCATCATGAACACATCTGTTGATGCAATTATATTATATCCAAACCAACACTAAAAGTCAATAGCCTTTTGCATCATTTTTTAAATTTTGATGCAATTGAATAAGTAAATGACTGAATTAAGATAAAAAGCAGTTTCGCCAAGAACGCAAAAAAAGCAGTCCGAAGACTGCTTTTTTGGAGCTAATGGCCGGATTCGAACCGGCGACCTGTTCATTACGAGTGAACTGCTCTACCAGCTGAGCCACATTAGCATCAAGTAGCACTATTATAAATCATTTTTGAATAATTTACAACAGGTTAGCGCCCTTTTTTTATTTCTTCCACAAAATCTTGCATACGTTCCATCGCGCGCTCCAGTTTTTCCATACTGTAAGCGTAGCTGATGCGGACGTGTGAGTTATCCGTCTCGCTGAACGCGCTGCCGGGGACGACGGCGACCTTCTTTTCATAAAGAAGTCTTTCCACGAACTTTTCGTCGTTCATACCAAGATGGCTGACTTGCGGGAAGATATAGAAAGCGCCCTTCGGCTCAAAGCAATCAAGCCCCATATCCAAAAGCGCCTTGTAAATAAACTTACGCTTGCGGTCGTATTCCAAACGCATCTGCTCCACGAAGTCAAAGTCTGTTTCAAAGCCGTACTTCAAAAGCGCGATCAAAGCTTCTTGCGCCATAGTCGGCACGCACATGATGGCAAACTGGTGGATCTTGTACACCTGTTGGTAGATCTCCTTGGGCGCGGCAAGATAGCCCAAACGCCAACCGGTCATAGCAAAACTCTTACTGAAACCGCTGAGGAGAATGGTGCGTTCCTTCATCCCGGGAAGCGCCGCAATGGACGTATGTTTGATGCCGCCGTAGGTAAGTTCGGAATATACCTCGTCCGTCACGACGATCAGATCGTGCTTTTTGATGACGGGGACGATGGCTTCGAGTTCCTCTTTTGTCATGATCGCGCCGGTCGGGTTGTTGGGGTAACACATCAACAAGACTTTGGTCTTGGGGGTGATCGCTTTTTCCAAGGCTTCGGGGGTCAGGATAAAGTTGGTCTCCTGCTTGGTCTCCACTACCACGGGTACGCCGCCCGCCATCGTAACTGCGGGATAATACGAAACATAGCACGGGTCGGAAACCAAAACCTCGTCGCCGGGGTTCAACAAAGCGCGCATCGTGATATCCACCGCTTCGGAAACGCCGATGGTGGGAAGGATCTCACAGGTGGGATCATACTCCAGCGCGTACTTCTTATGAATGTAGTAACTCATAAGTTCGCGCAATTCCATAATACCGCCGTTGGAGGTGTAGTGCGTGTGACCGGAAAGCAGGCTTCTGACGCCGCCGTCAATGCCTTCCTTGGGGGTGACGAAGTTGGGCTCGCCCACACCCAAAGAGATGCAGTCGGGCATCGTCGCCGCAATGTCAAAATACTTTCTGATGCCGGAGGGTTTGAGCCCCACGATCTTGTCGTTCAAATACTTGGTGTAATCCATAGTAATATTTATTATACCGTTCAAAACTCTATTAGTCAATACTTTTTGAAAACCCGATACTCACTTACTCAAAATCTCTTTGATCGCCGCCGAAGCAAGCAGAAGTCCCGCCGCGGGAGGGACGAAAGCGTTGGAGCCAAGCGCCCCGCCGAAGGAAAGCGGTTTCTCTGTTGAATATACGACCTTGACTCCCTCGGTTATCCCTTGCGCCGCAAGGAGCTTTCTGAGTTTTTTCGCCAAAGGGCAAGTATGCGTTTCACTGATATCGGCAACCTTAAAAGCCATCGGATCAAAGCGGTTTGCCGCTCCCATCGAACAAACGATCTTTACGCCGCGGGCGCGCGCTTCCTTTATGATGGCGACCTTGGCGTCCACGTCGTCGATGGCGTCTACGACGCAATCGGCATCCCAGATGGGGAGGCTTGCTACATTTTCCGCCGTTACAAAGACGGGGAGCGCTGTGACTTGCGCTTCGGGATTGATCTCTCTTGCTCGCTCCGCCGCCACAAGAGCCTTTTCCCTGCCGACGTTTGTCGCCGTCGACAAGATCTGACGATTGACGTTGCTGACATTCACGCGGTCGCCGTCCACCAAAACGAGAGTGCCGACGAAGCTTCTGGCAATGGCTTCCGCCGCCTGTCCGCCCACGCCGCCGAGCCCGATCACCGCGACTTTTGCCGCGGCAAGGCGCTTGACCCCGTCGTCGCCGAGTAAGATCGTCAATCTGTCCGTTGCTTTTTCCATACCGACATTATACCACGGGAAGAAGCGCTAAGCAATAAAAGCTTTTTTCTTTTTACCCCAAAGTCCTTTCCTCGCTTGACTCGCCGCAAATTTCCTCATATAATTTTCCTATGGAAAATCTGCAATCGACAAAAATGGCGACAACTCCCGTAAAAAAGCTTCTTATCTCAATGAGCCTACCGGCTATTTTTTCAATGCTTGTTCAAGCGGTTTACAACGTAGTGGACAGCTTGTATCTCGCGCGCTATTCCGCAAAAGCCATCGAAGCGATGGGGATCATCTTCCCCATGCAAATGCTGATCGTCGCCCTCGGCATCGGCATCGGCGTAGGCACCAACGTTTATATTTCAAAAAGCTTAGGCGAGGGAAGACGTGACCGCGCAAACCGCGCCGCGCAAAACGGCGTTTTTATGGCGTTGATCGCAATAGTTGTCATAATCGTTTTGGGGCTGACGGCGGTCAAACCTTTCGTCGGTCTTTACACAAAGGACGCCGAAGTCGCCGAAATGGCCACCTCGTACCTCTCCACTTGCATGCTCTTTTGTTTCGGTTCGATGATCGAACTAACTACCAGCAAAATATTGCAAGCCACGGGGAATATGCGCGTACCGATGTTTACGCAACTGATCGGCGCCATCACCAACATCATTTTGGACCCCTTCTTCATTTTCGGCATCGGAGCATTCCCCCGCTTGGGTACCAAGGGCGCGGCGATCGCCACCGTCATCGGTCAGGTAGTGGCAATGGTATTCTCCCTCTCGATGCTGATCTTCAAAAAACAAGACGTCCACCTTTTGGAAAAAGGGTTCCGTCCCTCTCCCAAATTTATGTGGCGCATCTTGCGCGTCGGGCTTCCCTCGATGCTCACCAGCGCCCTGCCTTCCTTTACCATTATACTGGTAAATCATTTTATCAAAGCGCTCCCCTACGCGATCTCGGTTTTGGG
>DMCI01000110.1 GCA_003445835.1 Clostridiales bacterium | reverse complement strand
TTGGTGTTGAAGCTGAGCGTGACGCTCTTTTCCGTCCATTTGGCGTAAATGGTGACGGTGCCGTCCGCGATCTTTGCCTTCAAGCCGTCCACGGTGACTGCCGTTTGGTAGCTTTCCTCAAAGAACCAACCGCCGAAGTTGAAGCCATCTCTCCTTGCGGTCGGCAACGTGTACGCCGTATCCGCTTGGATGGACGTGTCTTGCACCGCATCGCCGCCCTTTGCGTTAAAATGAACGGTCAGGCTTGCGGGCGTAGGCGGGGTAGCGGCATCCCACTTGGCGTAAATGGTGATTGTGCCGTCCTTCAATTTTTCCTTCAACCCGGCTATCGTCGCCTCGGTTTGGAAGTCTTCATCCATAAACCATCCTTGGAAAACGAAGCCTTCTCGGGTGGGCGTCGGTAAGGTGGCAAGGCTGTTTTCGTCGATATCCAGATCGGCGATAGCCGCACCTCCTTTGGGGTCAAATTTGACCGTGAGTTTATCAGCGGTCACTTCCTTGTCGCCGCAGCCGACGAATACGAAGACGCCGACGACAAGAGTCAAAAGTAAAAACACTGCTAAAAACTTTTTCATACTTACCTCCTTTCAAAGAAATGAAAGCCCTTCTCAAAGGTCACTTATACTATACACGCTTTTTGATTTTTGTTCAAGATGCAAAATAAAAATCGCCCCCATCGTATAACGATGAAGGCGAGGTTTTGCGCGGGTTTGGGGCGGATAAAAATTTTTTTTATCACGCGCTTTGTTGCGCCGTTTCGGCAAGATCTTCCCTGTCCATCAAACGGAGCATGATCTCGGCAAAACGAGGATCGAATTGCGTGCCGATCCCTTTTTTCATTTCCGAACGGACCACATCTCTCGGAAGAGGCTCGCGGTAGCTTCTTGCGGAAGTCATGGCGTCGTACGCATCCGCCACGGCGATGATCCTGGCGATCTCGGGGATATCCTCCCCCGCCAAACCGTCCGGATAGCCTTTGCCGTCGTAGCGCTCGTGATGGTAGCGCGCGCCGTCGCAAAGGAAGGGCGCCTGCTTGATGCTGGAAAGGATCTGCGCGCCCAACACGGGGTGCGTTTTGATATGGGCGTACTCTTCGTCGGTGAGTTTGCCCGGCTTGTTGATGATGCTCTTACGGATGCCTATTTTGCCCACGTCGTGCAAAAGCGCCGCAAAATAGATATGGTCGCATTCCTCTTGGGGAAGCCCGGCTTCCTCCGCTATCGCCTTGGAATAGACCGCCACGCGGGAAGAATGCCCGCTGGTATAGGCGTCCTTTGCGTCGACGGCGTGCGCCAACGCCTCGATCGTCTCCTCAAACAACGCCGATTGCTTTTGCTTGGCGTTCTTCAAAAAGGCAAGCTCGTGCGAACGTGCCCTTTCCGCCGCTTCGCTGAGGGAAGTCAGCGTATGGGTATAGAAAACGATGACGATGACCGCCGTAACGATGGGCACCAGCGAAAGTCCGTAAAGGAAGATCTGCGCGATCGCCGCCGCCACCGGCAAAGCCAAACAGATGACCATCGAAAGCACCAGTTTTTTGTTAAGGCGTTTGCGGTACCACAAAACGGTGAATTCCTGCAAAACGATCATAACGAAAGGCACGATGGAACTGAGCAAGTGCCACGACCCGCGATAATAATGGTTTTGCGCGTCAAAATAATAATATATATCGGTAAATTGAGAAACGGCAAGCAGCACGATGCCGACGACGAAGACCATCTCGCAGGCAAACAGCGTCGGCGGCTGTTTTTTGAGCTTTCCGTCTGTCTTATAGAAATTGGTCAAATACCTGGTGACCAAAAACGGGATGAACAAGCACAGAAAATACTCCGCGCCGTTGTTGAAGCGGATCATAAAAGAGCCCAACCCCGTCATGTCGCCGTCGTAGGCGGCAGCCACGCGATCGACGATCAGCAACAGCATGGCGGCAATTTCCATCGACGCCAAAATATACTTTGTTTTGCGTTGCAAAGCTTTGGTTGCGAGGGTCATTATCGCAAGGATCCCGCACATTCCGCCCAAAAAGAGCATTATTTCCTGTTGATGAACGATCAGAAATTCCATTTTTCCCCTTTTCAACGCTTATAAAAATAAGCGCTATGCACTTATTGTACACTATCAAAAACGCTTTTTGCAATAGGGACATTTGTTAAAAAAACTTAACGTTTGCCCTTTCTGTTGCCCCCTGCTTACGCTTTGACAAAAATAGACAATATCCTGCCTTAATTTTCGAAACCTCTCAAAAAAGATGACGCAAACACATTACACCCCGTTTTGGGCAAAAGGTCTGTTTTGACGGATATCTTTTACCAAACGGCTTTTATTCCCACCAAAAGTTCAGTTTTGTCGCGCGCATTTGGCGGCGCGCATCTTCCCTTGCAAAAGTCGCCACCCTTTTGCGAGCCAGTACGAGGCGACGTTCGGAAGGGGTGGGCGCCTCCGCTTCCACGGGCGCAATCTCCGCGCTTTTCAAAAGTGTTTCTTCATCCATTATCGGCGTTTCTCCTATCCGCATTATAAGAAAAAGAATCGAAAAACAATATTGATGGGTGCTTGTGTATTTTTCAAAAGTGATTATGGTGGAGATAAGGGGATTCTCCTCTTGCCCTTCGCGCACCTATGTGTTTTTACTGTTATAAGGCGCGTTTTGATACTCTCGGTTCTCATCCTCTCTCTTAAAAACAAAAAAATGTCGGAAAAATCCGACATTTTATTTGGTGGAGATAAGGGGATTCTCCTCTCGTATGGCTCAAAGCAAAACGTTTATACAAAGACGTGCTTCTCGCCATACTTCGGTCAACCGCTAAAAACAGCAGAAAACGACTGCTGTTTTCTTAACGCTCTCGGTTCGAATCCCCTGTTAACGACAAAAAAAGTTTCATCACGAATGATGA
>DMCI01000030.1 GCA_003445835.1 Clostridiales bacterium | reverse complement strand
CAAGGTCGGGGAGAGTGGTCTCTCCCGTCAAAACGAGGATGCCGGTCATACCGTTGTCCGTTGCGAATTTGATGTCGGTGTAGAGCCTGTCGCCCACCATCGCAATTTCATCGGGACGGAGCCCAAAGTCCTTTGCCACGTATTCCGCCATCGTCTTGTACGGCTTGCCGATCACGAGGTCGGGATCCCTGCCTGTCACCGCCTTGATGAGCGCCATAAAGGAGCCGACGTCGGGAATGGAATGCGGGTTGGCGGGGCACACCAAGTCGGGGTGCGAAACGATATATTCCTTCCCTTCAAAAAGACAGTTGCAGGCGGCGGTCAGTTTTTGGTAGTCGAGTTCGGTGTCAAAACAGACCAAAACGAGGTCGGCATCTTCCTTTACAAGACGGATGCCCGCCTCTTGAAATTGTTTGTAAACTGCGGAATTTGCAAGCAAAAGCACCTTTTTATCCGGGCGTTTTTCCTGCAAAAAGCGGATGGTCGCTTCGCCGCTGGAAAAGATGTCCTTTTCGGTGGCGGGGTAGCCCATCGAAGAAAGCTTTTTGACGTAATCGACGGCGGTCTTGCTGCTGTTGTTGGTCAAAAACAGCACCTTTTTGCCGCGGCGCTTCAGTTCCTCCAAGGCTTCAAGAGCCCCTTCGATCTTTTTGTCGCCGATGTAGACGGTGCCGTCCATATCCATTAAAAAAAGTTTGATATCTTTCACGTCGCTCATCTTTCGTACCTCCCGCCGTCAACCGCACCGCAACAGCGGTTCGATCAATCCGGTCATTTTGATGTGCTTGATTAAAGGATACCCCGAAACGGCTTCTCCCGTCAAGGATAATAGCATAAGTAAGTCGCTTGCGGAGAGGAGCGGACTGCTTTCTTTCTCGGGCGTCCGCCTATAAAGGCGGGAGAGGGCAAAAAGCGGGATCGCGCTTTCGCCGACGGCTTCCGAAAAATCTTCGCGGTATTCCGCCGTCAGACGCCAACGCTTGTCGTAGTCTTCCGCGTACGGTTGTTGTTTGCGACAAAGCAAAGCGGTCGATAACCCGCATTTCGCGTTCAGCAACCGAAGATTTGCCGATCGGTCGGGCGGCGGGCAATGTTCTAAGGGGAGGGAGGAGAGATACTCCGTATAAAGGCGCAACAAGGCGTAGGCGGCGGGGAACAAGTAGTCCGAAAAATCTCCGCCCGTCCGTTTTGCCGCAAGAAGGGCAAGCACGTGCGCGCTGTTTGACAAGGACTTCTCTTGCGTTTTCAAGAGGGACAGGGCGGCGCTTACGACGTCCTCCGCGGCGTTTTCTTCCCTAAGGGAAGACAGTACTGCGGTCTTTTCTTTCAAGGCGCGAAGCGCGGCGGCGGGTTTTTCACCCCAAAGGATCAGTCGTTCAAAAGCGCCGTCCGCTTCTTCGACGAAACGCGCAAGCAGATACCCCAGTCCGGGACGCAACGGAGAGGCGCAAACGACGCGAGGGTCAAAGAGTACGATCTGCCCCGTCGAGCGGGTAGACGGCAGGTCGCTTTTCGTGCTTAAAAACACCCGCTCGTCAGATGCGGAAAGTGCGGAAAATTCCGTCGGAAACAAAATTTTAGGTATAGCGACGGGAATGTGCGCCGCCTTGGTCGCTTCGATGGGGACGACGCCCCCGACGCCCACCGCCGCCATAATGCCTTCGGGAGTTTTTTGCAGTTCCGAAAACAGATCTTCCGAAAGCTTTTCGGGCAGATTTCGCCTCGTTACCTGCATTCCCTCAAAGGTCAGCGCCGCTTGCGCGTCGTCGCCCGCGCGGGTCTCTGACGTAAACAAAAGCACTCTGCCGCCGTGCGCCAGATTTTTGGTCTCTTTCGCAAGAGAGCGATACCCTTCTTTTACGACGGTGATCTTGACGTTTTCCTTTTCCATAAGCCCTCCTTTGATAACTTTTTCATTATCTTGCCTTTTTCTTCTCGAAAAAGCAGAAATATCTTTGAAAAACGGCGCGTTTTGTCGTAAATAGGGCGGTATCCGCTCTTTGGATAACGCAAATTTTGCGGATTTTATCAATTCTTAAGGTTTTTCCCGCGCACGATATGTTAAAATCAAAGTATGAAAGCAAAAAAGATCTTTTTGATTTTATGCGCGCTGGTTTTGACGGCGCTTTGTTTCGTCTCTTGCAAAGGTAAGCGGGAGCCGACCGTCTTTTATACCTCGGTCGCTCCTCGTCGCGCGCTGACGGCATCCGTGAAGGTCTCTCTTTCGGGATACGCTTTCGATTCTTTTTTGAACGGCGGGTTGATCAAGGTTTCGGAAACGCGAGACGGTGAAACCTATTACGGCGCGGTAAACGGGGAAGGCGAAGCGGTCTTGCCCGTATCTTATACCTCGCTTTCTTCCGAGGGCGGTTTTCTCGTTGCGGAAGGCGGGGAAGAAAAAAACGAGCATCACGTTTTTTCGTCAAGCGGCGCTGAGCTTTTGACCTTGTCCGAGCTGTCAAGCGTAAGGGATATCGGCGACGGGTATTTTTCCGTCGTAACGAGCGGCGGTAGCGCGGTGTACGACAAGACGGGCAAAAACGTTCTTCCGGGTACGGACTTGGACGGCACGTACGAGTACGCTTCTTGCGGAAATTTCATTTTGGCGCGCAGTGAAGAAAAGGGGCGCACCTTCGTCTTTCACGCTTTGACGAGCGACGTAAAACTCTCCTTCTTTGATACCGAGACCACGTCTTATCTGGTGGCGTACGTCGGGGGCGGCGACTTCGTTGCGGTCAAGACCGACGTTGCGGAAGCGTCCGACTACGACGTTGCGTTGGATCGCGGGGAGGGAACGACTTACTACAAGCAAACAGCGCGCCGTTATACGGTCGGCGTCGAAAATCCCGTCACGCTTGACCCCGGACGTTTTATCGTGCGGATCGCAAATCGCAATTCGATCGGTCTGACCGAGGCGGAGCGGGCAAGTTTTTCGCTGAAGGACGGGTTCAGCGCCGTTTCTTATTACAAAACGGAAGGGAAAAGGGCAACGGGAGCGCTTTCCTACTATATCGCCGACGGCAGTCTTAAAGAGCTGAAAGCGATGCCGGACGGGGTCCCCCCCCTCTTTACGCCCGTCAACGGCGTCGGCGCCGCGCTTTCTTCTTCGGGAGCCGTCGTCTTTTTGAATGAAAGCGGCGACGAGGTCGGCAGAATAGACGACGCAGTCTATCAGGATATCGTTTTTTCCGGGGAAGTCGTCGTTGCTTCCAAGATCGTGGACGGCAAGGTCAAACGGGGCGGATTGAATAAAAAAGGCGAGACGGTCGTTCCGTTTGAATATTCCTATATATCCGCATTTGTCGGAGAAAAAGCAGTTGCGTCTAAAGCGGGCAAATCCTACGTCGTAACGGCAAACGGCGCCGAGACGTATATTTGTGACGAAGCCTTCCCGCATTATTTTGACGGGTTTTACAAAGTGACGGATGGGACGAAGGTGGGTGTTGTGTCTTTGGACGGCGTTTCCCTCGTTTCGCCCGCGTATCAAGGGTTTGCCGCGGTCAGACGTTACGGTGACGTCGTTTACGCGGCGTTGACGCTGGGTTCGGTCACGGACGTGTATCGTTTGTATTGATCCGCGGCGGGCTTTTTGCCGCTTTGCGGAAAATATTTTCGGTTTCGTAAAACGCTTGACAGCCGATAATTATGATAGTTATAATAATACAGCCTATTATGCGGTAGGTATTTTTAATTATAAACAACAAAAAGTGAGGTCATAGATTATGAAAAGAACTTACCAACCCAAGAAGAGACACAGAAGCAAGGTGCACGGTTTCCGTGCGAGAATGGCGACCAAGGGCGGCAGGAACGTGCTCGCAAGACGTCGCGCGAGGGGCAGAAAGCAACTCTGCGCTTAAAAATGCAAAAGCAGTACCGCCTTACCGGCTCGCGTAGCTTCGATTACCTGTATCGTCACGGCGCGGTCTATCGCAACGCACTTTTGGTGCTGTACGTGGTCAAAAGCAGGTTTTCCACCCCGAAGGTGGGTTTCTCCGTCGGGAAGAAGGTCGGCGACAGCGTCCGCAGAAACAGGACCAAGCGCCGCTTAAAAGAAGCTTTCCGGCTTGAAATGGGTAGGGTGGCTACCGGTCAAAATTACGTCGTCGTTGCGCGAAGCGGCAGTGCGGAGCGCAGCTATGCGGAACTCAAAGCCGCGATGTTATCCCTGCTCAAGCAGGCGAACTCGCTTTCTGAAGAGGTTTGATATGGACAAAGCCGCGCACGCTCTCTTGGTTTTTTACAAGAAGAATATTTCGTCTGCGTTGCCTCGTCGTTGCATTTACACCCCCACTTGCTCGTCTTATACCTATCAGGCGATCGAAAAGTACGGTTTGATCCGCGGGTCTTTCAAAGGTCTGTGTCGGATCTTAAGATGCAATCCTCTTGCAAAGGGCGGTTTCGACCCCGTTAAGGAAAATTACAGAGGGAAAGCCAAATGGTTGATTTGACGCAATTTCTGATATCAAGCGCGCCGCATCTTTCAAACGTGATCGGCAAGCTTATTTATTTGCTGTATCGTTGGATCGGCAACTTCGGATGGACGGTCGTCGTCTTCACGATCTTTTTGAAGCTTTTGCTTTCGCCGCTTGATGTGTGGCAAAAGCATACGATGCTCAAAAACAATCGCGCGATGAAGATCATCACGCCCGAACTTGAAAAACTCAAAAAGACTTACGCCAATGCGCCGGACGTCTTGCAGCAAAAGCAGATGGAGCTTTACAAGAAGAACGGCTATTCGATGATGGGCGGCTGCTTGCCCGCGCTTTTGACCATCGTCATCTTCTTTATCGTCTTCTCCGGGTTTAACGCCGCCGTTCGTTACGAAAACGAAAGGATCGTTTACGAACTCACAAACCGTTATCAAGCCATCGTGGCGGAATCGCCCGATATCGACTCCGAGGAGCTTGACGCCAAAATGGTCGTTGCCTACAACGAGGAGAAGCAAGGTTGGCTTTGGATCAAAAACGTCTTTATGGCCGATACCTACACCAACCCCGTTCCCACGCAGGAAAAGTTCGTGGGCAGAAGTCTCGGTCAGCTCGGCGCGACCCTCCCGGACGAGACGAGGTCTCTTAACTTATCGCAAACGCAGCATGAAAACGGCTACGACGCGGTTTTGAAGCCGGCGATGGAGTCTTACAACAAATCCAAGTTCTTTGATATGAAGCATTGGAACGGGTACTTTATCCTGCCCTTTATTTCCATTGCGCTTTCCATCTTCTCTATCAAACTCAACAAATTCACTCAGCCCGAGATGCCTACGCAAACCGATGAAAACGGCAATCCCAAGGCAGGGCAGGGGATGATGAAAGCGATGAACTGGTTGATGCCTATCATGATGGGCGTTTTCGCTTTGTTCTACTCGGCGGCGTTTTGTATCTACATGGTCGTCAACTCGCTCATCACCGTTATCTTCAACTTGGTATACAACCGCATTGCCAAAAAGCAGGATGAAAGGTTGGAGGAGGAAAGACTCTCCCGTACCTTCCGCAAAGGCAATCGCTGATAAAAACGATTTTTTTAGACGCGCCTCGTTTTCAGAGGCATCGGAGGAAATATGATAGTTATCGAAAAACGCGCTGAAAGCGTGGAGGAAGCCAAGCAACAAGGACTTTTGCAGCTTGGTATGGACGAGACCCAAGTGGACGTTGAAGTCGTTTCGGAAGGCGGCGACGGCGAGCTTGCCGTGGTCAGACTTTCCACCAAGTGGAGCGAGGAAGACGGCGTGCTTGACTTCGTTTGCGGCTTGCTTGACAGAATGGATCTTGATTGCTCTTTGGATATCGAGCCCATCGAATCCGGCTACAAAGTCACGATCAACGGCGAGGACAGCAACTACGCCATCGGTCATCGCGGCGAGGTTTTGGACGCGATCCAGTACCTTGCGCAGATCGCTTTGAATCGTGACAAGGAGTCCTACCTCAAGGTCACCGTCGATGCGGAAAACTACCGCGACAGAAGGGAACGCATTTTGCGTGACCTTGCCAACAGACTTGCAAGCAAGGCTGTGCGTGAAAGAGTCAAGGTGGAACTTGAGCCCATGAATCCTCACGACAGAAAGATCGTGCACGAAACTCTTTCCGCAAACGAGGACGTCACCACTTACAGCACCGGCGTCGAGCCCAATCGCTTTATCACCATCGAGCCCAAGTTGCCCGAAAAGGTGTACGGCACGCAAAGCGCATTCCGCAAGCACGGCATCAAGACCAGAAGTTTCGGCGCTAAGAAAAGAGGTTTCTAAGTCAATATGGATACCATCGCGGCTATTTCCACTCCGCTCGGAGCAGGCGCTATCGGTATCGTCAGATTATCCGGAGGGCAAGCTTTGAGCATTGCGCTCCGGTTTTTTAGTTCTTCCAAAATAAAAACCACGGAGGACGTCGTACCCAATCACTTGGGTCTCGGCACTTTTTCGGACGGCAGCGTACGCGAAAAGTGTATGATGGTCTATTTCCGCGCTCCCAAATCGTATACGGGGGAGGATATGGTGGAATTTCACGTACACGGCGGCGCGTATCTTGCGGAACGCGTTTTGGAGTCTTTGCTCGGCGCGGGCGCGGTGCTTGCCGCCCCCGGAGAGTTTACCCGCAGGGCGTACCTTGCCGGAAAACTGACCTTGGACGAAGCGGAAGGCGTCAGGGCGATGATCTCCGCCGAAAGCGAAGCGGAGCTCAGGGAAGCCTATTCCTTGATGAGCGGTCGCTTTGACGAAAAGATCAACAAGCTGCTTGCCACCTTGACTGAGGTGCTTTCCACGATGGAAGCGTCCTTGGATTACCCCGAGGAGATGGCGGACGAAGCGGACGACTCGATGGAAAAAGCCGTCCTCGTGCAAAAGGAGATGGAGGAACTGCTTTCTTCCTACCGCGCGGGCAAGCTTATCAAGGGCGGGGTGACCGTCGCCATCGTCGGCAAGACCAACGTCGGCAAATCCTCGCTGCTCAATCGTTTGCTGGGGTACTCCCGCGCCATCGTTTCCGACGTACACGGCACCACGAGGGATATCGTAGGGGAAAGCATCGTCTACAAGGGCGTCAAGATCAACCTTCAGGATACGGCGGGACTGCGTGAAACGGGGGACGAAGTGGAGCATATCGGCATCGAGCGCTCGTTGGAAGCCGCAAAAGGCGCAGACGTCGTTTTGTACGTCGTGGAAGCGGGACATACCGTCGACGAGGATGAACTTGCCACCATTCGCGCCTTTTCGAGAAAGGTGCTTTTGGTCAACAACAAGATCGACGTTTTCGGCGTGACCGAAGGCGGCATCAACATCAGCGCCAAAACGGGTGAAGGCGTGGACGTTTTGTTGGATGAAGTCCTTCGCGCCACGGCGATGGATCGTCGCGCCGCGGAGACCCTTACGGAGGAAAGACACGCCGATT
>DMCI01000049.1 GCA_003445835.1 Clostridiales bacterium | reverse complement strand
TTTTTCTTAAAAGGTTTAGATTGAAAGCAATTACTTGATTTCGATCTCGGCACCCGCAGCCTTAAGAGCCTCGGCAGCCTTGTCGCAATCTTCCTTGCTGACGTTCTCTTTAACAGCCTTGGGAGCGCCGTCAACAAGACCCTTAGCCTCAGCAAGGCCAAGGCCGGTCAATTCACGCACAGCCTTGATGACCGCGATCTTGTTTGCGCCCGCAGCCTTCAACACGACGGTGAACTCGGTCTTCTCTTCCGCAGCGGGAGCAGCAGCAGCGCCAGCAGCGGGAGCAGCAGCCACAGCGACGGGAGCCGCAGCGGACACGCCGAACTCTTCCTCAAGAGCCTTAACAAGTTTGCTGACCTCAAGAACGGTCATACCTTTGATTTCTTCAATAAGCTTTTCGATATCTGCCATTTTAGTATCCTCCAAATAATTCTGATTTTCTTTTTAATATAATAGTGTTGATAAGTTGATGAATTGGTTTACTTTTCCGCGATCGCGTTGAGAACTCTTGCAAGTCCGGCAACCGTCTCGTTAAGCACTCTGGCAAGCCCGCTGATCGGAGCCTCGAGGGTACCGAGCAACTTGGCGAGGAGCACCTCTTTGGGCGGGAGCGTTGCAAGCTCCTTGACGCCGTCCGTCGTGATGTACGTACCGTCCACCATACCGCATTTGACCGTGATCTTCTTGGTGCTGTCCGCCTTCTCCAAAAGGATCTTTGCGGGAGCAACGGGATCACCGTTTGCAAACGCGACGGCGGTAGGCCCGTTCAAAGCTTCGTCGAAATCGTTGTAACCGAGTTCGCTGAAAGCCTTTTGCATCAGTCTGTTTTTAAGAACGCGATACTCGACGTTTGCTTCGCGGAGCGTCTTACGAAGCTCGGTGTCCTCAAAGACGGAAAGGCCTTTGTAATCCACGATAACGATGGACTTCGCGGCGCCGATCTTTTCCTTGAGTTCTTCAACAAGCTTCTTCTTTTCTTCTAATGCTGCTGACACTTTGTCTACCTCCTTTTAAGAATCTTGAGAACAAAAAATGCTCTCAACGTCAAAAGACAATGAGAGCATACTTTCTTGATTGAAAACTGCATCCTCGGCAAGCCCTTGCGGTTTACGGTTACCCACTTGCTGTCTTAAGACGGTTTATATTGTATGTTAGTTTTTTGTTGCTGTCAAGCGATTTTGCTCAGTAATTAAGCATTCGCCTTAGCGTAGTTAACTTTGATGCCGGGGCCCATCGTGGTGGAGATGGAAACCGAGCGGAGGTAAGTACCCTTCGCGGTGGACGGCTTCGCCTTGATGATGGCGTCCATAACGGTGGCGAAGTTCTCGTGGAGCTTCTCCGCACCGAAGCTGACCTTGCCGACTGCAACGTGGATGATGTTGGTCTTGTCGAGTCTGTATTCGACCTTACCTGCCTTGACTTCCTTGACGGCCTTGGCGATGTCCATCGTGACGGTGCCGCTCTTGGGGTTAGGCATAAGACCCTTAGGACCAAGCAAACGAGCGATACGACCGACCATACCCATCATATCGGGAGTGGTGATACATACGTCAAAGTCAAACCAGTTGTCCTTTTGGATCTTGGCGATGATCTCTTCCGCGCCGACGATATCCGCGCCGGCAGCCTGCGCTTCGTCCGCCTTTTCACCCTTGGCGATAACGAGCACTTTGACGCTCTTACCGGTACCGTTGGGGAGGACGACGACGCCACGGACTTGTTGATCCGCGTGCTTGCTGTCCACGCCGAGCTTCACGTGGAGCTCAACGGACTCGTCAAACTTGGCGGTCGCAGCTTTGACCGCGAGGTCCATAGCTTCGACGCTGTCGTAAACTTTGTTCTTTTCAACTAAGGCAGACGCCTCTTTGAATCTCTTGCTGATTTTCATATTCGCTTGCCTCCTTAGTCTTCCACCGTGACGCCCATGCTGCGCGCCGTACCTGCGATCATGCTCATCGCCGCTTCGAGAGAAGCCGCGTTGAGGTCGGGCATCTTAAGCTCCGCGATCTCTTTGACTTGCGCCTTGGTGAGCTTCGCGACCTTATCCTTGTTGGGCTTCGCCGAGCCGCTTTCGATGCCGCACGCCTTCTTAATGAGAACGGGTGCCGGCGGCGTCTTGGTGATGAAGCTGAAGGAACGGTCGTTGTAGATGGTCATAACGACCGGGATCACGAGACCGATCTTATCCGCAGTCTTGTCGTTGAACTCCTTGACGAAGCCCGGAAGGTTGATTCCGTGCGGGCCAAGGGTGGAGCCGACAGGCGGTCCCGGGGTGGCTTTACCTGCGGGGAGTTGTAACTTGACGATTGCTGTAACTTTCTTTGCCATAGCTTTTTCCTCCTTACTATGCAAAACGTGGTGCTAACGAGCGGCAATGGAAATATTTTGCCGTTCTCCCATATATTAAACCGAAAAGGTTTAATTTTGAGGATCCTTCTCCACTTGATTGAACTCGAGCTCGATGGGGGTGGGCTTGCCGAACAAAAGCAAGGTGACCTTTACGATGCCGTGCTCGAGATCCAACTCGGAGACGACGCCCGAATGCCCTTGGAAGGCACCGGAAATGATATTGACGACGTCGTCGATCTTGAGTCCGAGATCTTCCGCATTGACTTTTTCAAGACGGTTTCTCCTGACTTCCTCCGGGGTCAAAGCCTCGGGCTTGCCGCCCGCGCCGACGAAACCGGTGACGCCGTGAATGCGCGTAACCATATAATAGTTGTGCGCGTTGTTGATCATCTTAATAAAGACGTACGTGGGGAATTTCTTGCGAAGAACCGTCTTACGCTTGGTCTTGGTCTCCACGACCTCTTCCTCCTGCGGCACGACCACGTCAAAGATCTGATCCTGCAAGCCGGTATTTTCAACCATCTTGAGGATGTTGTCTCGCACGGCGAGTTCGTAGGTGGAATACGTGTGGATGACGTACCACTTCGGTTCGGTTTCGCTCTTGACTTCCGTGATTTTTTCCATAATTATTTCACCAACAAACTGAAGAGCCACGAGAGAAGGCTGTCAAATCCCAAAATGACCAAAAGGAAGAAGAGTACGACGACGAGAACGATACCGGTCTCCGCCATCACTTTGGCAAACGTCGGCCAGCTGACCTTCTTCAATTCGGAAATGATCTCTTTGATCCCTTTCCCCATTCTCTGAAAGAAATTGGGTTTCTTGGTAGCGGTTTTTACTGCTCCTTTCATAGTTCCCACCTTTTACTTGCTTTCTCTGTGAAGGGTGTGTTTCTTGCAGAACGGACAATACTTCATCAGTTCGATCCTGTCGGGAGTGTTCTTCTTGTTCTTATAGTCGTTATAATTGCGTTGTTTGCATTCGGTGCAAGCCAAGGTGATCTTCATACGATTCTCTTTTTTTGCTGCCATAACCTTTGACGCCTCCAAAAAAATTACACCCGTCTATCGAAGAGTGCAAGCATAGTTTATCACACGCAAAACGGCGTGTCAATGTTTTTTACGCCCTATTTTGCAATATTTTTGTTTTCGCAAAAAAATATTTTCTAAAACGCACGCGAGCATACGCGGGCGCGTTAAGAGACGGCGCTCGGCGGCTGGTCGGAAGAAGAGCCTTCCTTCAAAGCGGCGAGCTCTTTTTTGAGTTTTTGATTTTCCGCGAGAGCGGCTTCTTTTTCTTTGACGATGGACGCGGACTTTTCTTCCGCCTTTTTCATCGCGATGGAAACGGCGTCTTTTAAACCCTGCCTCTTGCCCTTACGGATGCCGGCGCGGTAAAAGCAAAGCGCGCCGATCAACACTCCGACGAGGATCGCAAGCGCAGCCACGACGCCGATGGCGATCATCTGCTTCAAAGTGAAGCCTCCCACGATTTTTTTAACGGCTGCCCCCAACAAGTTTGCGCTTAGGTATCCCATCTTATTCTCCTCCCAATTCTTCTCTGTCCGACTTCTTTTTCCATTTGACGAAGAAGACGAGCAAAATGATCGCGGCGATCAAAAGCGCGCCGCCCACCACGAATAAAAAGCCTTCCGTAAACAGTTTGGCAAAGCTGAACGGATCTCTTTTTTCGTGCGTATCGATCGTGATCTCAGCGATCTCCGACGCCGCCACGCCCTCGCTTGCCGCGAGCCTTACCTGCAAAAGGTAGGTGGCGTCCTTATCCAGTTTTTCAAATTCCCCCAAAGGCGCCCACTCCTCGTTGAGAGGGTCACCGGAAGAGGACAACAAGCGGTATTCCAGATCTCGGACGGAAGAAGCGACCGAAAGCGTGCCCGCCGTACGGTCAAACTCGATCTCCAGATCCTTTTTGTCAACGGGAGCGCGAAGGGTATGCACCGAAAAGGTGTTTTCCGCCCCCGTCGTCACCTCGTTTTTGGCGCGGAAGGAGAGAGTATAATCGCTGTCCGGCTTGAGTCCCGTGACCTCGGTGCCGTCCTTCCACTCGCCCGAAGAACCAACGCGATGTTGGATCACGTAACCGTCCGCCGCGTTTTTCATACCGCAAGTCACCACCAAACCGCTTGACAAAAGGGTGGATACGGCAACTTCGGGCTTGGCAAAGGGGATCGCTTTGGTCACCTCGCTCCAAGTACTTGCGGACTCATAGTTTTGGTTATCCTCGGTGCGTACGCGGAGGTGATACACCGCGCCGTAGGTCAACTGCGTGAAAGAGATCGAGCCTTTGCTGCCGCTTTGCACCTTTGCGCCGCCGTAATCCGCCCGCAAGGAAAGCTCCCCGCGGATGGGGCCCTCTGCGTTGACTTTGAGTTCCCTGCCCGAGATCTCCACGGAGAAATCGGGCTTGGGAGGCGCGTCCGCTTTGACGACGGAGAAAGTTTCCGCCACGTCACCGGCGGTAAGATCGTAAACGATCGCCGCCGCGATGCGATAATGCTGGGCGGTAGCGCCCGAAAAATCAAATTCGTATTCCCCCACCGTTCGGTCGGCGTCCGCCCCCATCGAGGTCAAGATCAATCCGCCGACCATGCCGTCGGTGATGGCGATCGAGTTGCTGCGATCCACTTCGTGAGTGTTTTCGTCGTAGTCGTACAAAGAGGTCAGTTGGACGTTCCTGCCGAAATCGAAAGTTTGTCCGTATGGTTTCTTTGCCGAAGTGATCAGATAATACGCCGCGACGGGACGCTTTGCGACCGTCAGATCGACGGATATCTCCGCCGCTTCGTAAACGTCGGAATCGATGGAACAATAAACGACGTAGGAACCCACTTCCGCAGGCAGACCGTTACGAAGCAGAGTCGCCCCCTTCACTTTGTAAGAAAATATGACCGGCTCCGCAAGCGCTTGCGCCGAAGACGTGCCGTAATCCGCATACAAAGCGGCGGGCAGGTATTCCTCGCCGTAAGCAACGGACGCCCTGCCGAAAGGCACGATGGAGATGCCCGTACTGCGTTTGACAAGCGTGACCGACGCGCCCACGAAGTCCAAATCGAAATTGGGATCCGTCACCGCCGCAAAAGACGAGTAGGAGAGGGTTTCCCCCACCGTCCTGCCCGAAAGATCGGCCGTCAGATCAAAAGCGTACGCCGTCGAAGCAAACGTCAGCGATACCCGTTTGACAAACAGGTCGCCCGTCATCACCTCCGCCACGTCCGCTTCGTCGTAAACCAAAACGCGTTTGTTGACGGTCAAAAGGATCTGCCCGTCGAAAAGGACGGAAGTCAGATCTTCACAATCAAAAGAGACGAGCGTCAAAGGATACGCTCCCGCAGGCACCGCGCCGTCGGGGCGATCGATCTCACCGCACAAGATCACGTCCCTGCCGAAATAAGCAAGATGGATCCACACTTCCCCCCTGTAATACTCGACGACGGGGTCAAGGTAGTCGTAGGTGAAGGAATGATATAATTGCGAAGGATCCGCCCGCCTTTCCTCGATCAAATCGGCGTTTTGAAAAACGGTCAACGTCCCCGTCCCCGCAACGACCTCGTTTTTTTCATAGACGAGATTGACGAGATAATCCGAAGCGGCGGTCAAAGCGTACGAGGTAGTCCCCGCCGAAGAAGAAACTTCGTAGCGGCACCCTTCCACCCGATATTTTTCGCCCACGGCAAGCACCCCGTCGACGGGCGTTTTCAATCGATAGTACGCGGTCACCGTTTCCCCGTTCAAACCCGCGGCGGAACTTGTGACCACACTTTCCCCATCCGAAAGTTTGTAGTGATTAAAGGGGACGGTGGCTTCCTCCGTGAGGGTGACCGTCACGGGAGCGGGCGTCACGGTAAAACTTACGGAGCCCTCCCCCGTTTGCGGATAAAGCCTTACGTCGTAAAAAGCGGAAACGTCCGTCCCACCTTTGGCGACCGTCGCGGCGGCAAGAGGGTACGTCCCCGCGTGCGCCGTCGCGGCAAAGCCCGCGGACGCAAAAAGGATGGAAATAGAGCCGTCGCGGTCGGCTTCTTCCTTAAAATCCCACGAAAGATCGCCGCTTTGGGTTTGCCCGTAAGTTTTTTCAAGCGAAGCGGCGTAAACTTTGACGGGCAGGATCTTCTTTTGCACGTCCACGCGGATCACACCGTCGAAAGTATCCCCCGTAAGCAAGTTGCCCGATTGGTCGCACAAAGTGACGTTGATATTTGCCTGCATACGATAAGTGCCGGGAGACGCCGTCACCGCGTCCCCTTCCACAAGAGGGATGATGGAGCCGTTTTTGCCCTCCGCGTAATAGGAAGTGATCTTAAAATACTTGCCGGAATCCTGGTGCAAAAGGATCGGGTATCTCGGCGCGGCGCCGTAATCCAAAGTCACGGTAAAAACGTTGTTGCCGACCGAATAAGTTTCCGCTTCCGCTTCCCCGCCCCCGCAAAAAAACACGCAAAAGAAAAACGCCGTCAAGAGGAGCAGCGCCGTACCGCAAGTTTTGAGAATGCGAGAAAGCGTCGACTTCATACCGTTATTGTAGCATTTTTTTGTCAATTAATCAATATGCATATTTTATAAAGTGTATTATTGCCGTTTGCGAGTAAATTTTCAAACGGAAAATGGGAGGAAAAAACATGGAAAAAGACGCGGAAACAAAGACCGAAGACACCTTTGGTTATATGGAGCAATTGTCCAAGGCGTACAAAGAAGCTTTTGCAAAAAGGATCGCCCGAAAAGACGCGATCGTACCCGAAGAAAAACGCGACGCCATCATAAATATGCAAGAAGAGATCGCCGCTTGCGCCGCCGAGATCGGGGCTGCCGTGCCGCCGGTCAAAAAAGAGTTTGCCGCGATGATCAAAGAGAGCGCCGAAGAGGTATTACACCTGCTTTCAAAAGGCGAAAAAACTCTTTTAACGCAAGAAAAAGCGGCTTCCCGCCCCCTTTCTTATCTTCTTACGCAATGCGTGATCCTTGCCAATCGGTCGCTGAACCTCTTGACCCGCCACACCGAAAACGCGGATAGGATAGTTTTTGTCATTTTGTCGGAATTATCCGCGCTTTACGCGCTTGCGGCGATCAACTGAAAACGCTTTCCGTCAAAGCGCAAAGCGCCGCCCCCAAAGCAAGATCGGATCGCTCCGCTTGCAAATAAGCGAGGTTCTCCGTTTTGGCTGCGTCCTTGACTCTTGCAAAAAAAGTTTCGGAAAAATAGTCCCCGAACAGAACGATCTTTTTGGGCGTTAAGGTGATTTGCGCGACGTTTGCGAGAAAAGCAACGGTCTTTGCAAGGGCGCGGGAGTATTCCGCCAAGTCCTTGACCTCCGCAGGGAAGCCGTTTTGTACGAAATAACGCCCGCGGTAGCTTGACCGCCGCAAGACTTCCTCCACCTCAAAGGAGGAGAGCGCCGAAAGGATCGTACCGCCCTCCGTCAAAAGACAGGGCGAAGGAAGCGCCCCCAAGTTGATCACGCGACAGCCTTCCTCGCCGAGGAAAGCGCATTTGACCCCGCTTCCGACGCCGATGGCGGCAATGGACTTTTCCCCCTCTTCCCACAAAGAAAGATAGCAAACAGCGGCAGTGTTCGTCATAGAGATCGCCTTCACACCCAAGCGGTCTTCCAACCTTTTTAAAACGTCCTCTTTGTTTTCACAATTTAAGGAAAGTGCGATCGCCAAAGGATCGGGCGCGCGGTTTTGAAGCGCAAGCGCCAAAGACAGCACGCTATGAACGGGCAAAACGCCCTCTTCCGCTTCTTGCGAAACACTTTCCCTCGCCTCCCCTTTGAGATCCGCCGCCGTGGCGGTCAACACGCCCGCCCTGTACGAGATGCCGTACGCTCTTGCGCTCGGACGAACGTTGATGCGGGAGCGCATCTTGCCGCCGTGCGGACTTTTCTCTTCCGAAAAAGTCACCAGATCTCGTTCCACCAAGCGATCCACCGCCGAGATCACGGTACTCATACTCAGCCCCGTCCGCGCCTTGATCTCCAATTTGGAAAGGTCCTCTCCCATCGCAACGGCAAACAGAACCTTTGCGACGTTGTCCTTGATCGAGTTTATCATTTTTGCATTCGTTCCCATACGGATATTGTACCTTGACGAAAGCGTCGAAAAATGGAGAAAGCCCCCGAAAAAAGTTTTATCGGCAAGAAAAAAGGGGCGCATAGCGCCCCCGCGTTTTGTGCCGTCTTATTTCTCTTGCATCTTTTTCTTAAAGACGACGATCGCCAAAAAGAAAACGACCAAAGTATAGGCAAGCAGGATCAACAGCGGTTGCCAAAACTGGTGGAAGAAGTCGGTATATCCAAGGAAACCTTTTTGCAAAAGCTCCGCGGCATTTTTGAAGGGAAGCACACGCATCACGGTAAGCACCCCTTTACCCAGCCCGTCGGGCGGGAACCACATACAACTGAGCACCGATTGTCCCGCGATGAAAATGGAGCAAACGCCGCCGATAGAGCGCTCGCTGCACAAAGAACCCAAGAGGATGCCCATCCCGATAAAGAACGCCGCCGGGATGACCGAAAGCAACACCGCAAAGATCATGTTGACCGAGAAGATCGAAGGATCGATGATGCCGCCCACGAGGAAGAAGAACACCGATTGCACGAGGGCGATCGGAAACAACGCAAAGGCGTAGCCCATAATGAATTCGGAAGACCTTGCGCGTGAAACGTACAGCCTGGTCAAAAAGGCGCTACCCCTGTCAAGCGCGATCAAAAGTCCGGAAAACAACGTCAAAAACGCCTGCGCAAACGCAACGATCCCGGGCGCTAAATACTTCATTTCAAATTGCGGAGACGCCCCATGGAAGATGACGTAAAACAAGACTTCCATCACGAGGGGCATCGCCAACATAAAGGCGAGAGATAACGGATCACGAAGGATCTCCTTGACGTTGCGCTTCATCAACGCAAAAATTCTGCCGAGAGCTTTCATTCCCTTTTCCCTCCCGTTACGAGTTCGATAAAGGCTTCTTCGACGCTCTGCTTACCGGACGAAGCAAACATCTCTTCTTTTGTGCCCACAAACAAAAGTTCACCGCCCGCCATCACGCCGATCCTATCCGAAAGCGCTTCCGCTTCCTCCATATAATGGGTGGTCAAAATGATGGTCATTTGCCCTTTCATCTTTTCGATGGTGCGCCACAGTTCCCGTCTGGCAAGGACGTCCAGCCCCAACGTAGGCTCGTCCAAAAACAGTACCTTGGGACGAGTGACGAGGGCAAGCGCGATGGAAAGCTTCCTCTGCCATCCGCCCGAAAGCTTGGACGCCATCTTGTTTTCCACTTCCTTTAAGCCGAAAGTTTCGTAGCACGTTTGCTTGGCTTTTTGCGTTTCCTCTTTGGTCAGCCCGTTAAGCGCGGCGTAAAACTCGATATTTTCCGCAACGGTCAACTTGCGCGCGACGGCAGTCTCCTGCATCGAAATATCAATGAGACCCTTTACTTCGTCCGCGTTTGTCAAGATCGACTTTCCCAAAATGAAAGCGTCGCCCGACGTGGGACGGGTAAGAGCGGAAAGCATTTTGATCGTCGTAGTCTTGCCCGCGCCGTTGACGCCGAGGAGAGAAAAGATCTCCCCTTCCCTGACCTCAAGCGAAAGGTCTTTTACCGCAACGACGTCCTTATACTCCTTGCGGAGGTTCTTGATCTCAATTGCGTTCATTGGGTATGACCTCCTCCATCATGCGGTAAAACATATCGGTTTTCAAAAGCGCGATGCCGCGTTTGACGTCGCCCATCACCATCAACGTATCCCCTT